>CAWUNX010000083.1:0-10931 GCA_963923905.1 uncultured Methylocucumis sp. | reverse complement strand
AAGAGACAGATTATTTAGTTTTCTCAGGACACACCCATGAATCAAACTGACTCATCCGCGACAACACCACCGACGCCTGTGACGTTGGGACAAGCCTTTTGGTATTGGCTGAAATTGGGTTTTATCAGCTTCGGTGGTCCCGCTGGGCAAATTGCTATCATGCATCAGGATTTGGTGGAGAGAAAACGGTGGATTTCCGAACAGCGTTATCTCCATGTTTTGAATTATTGCATGTTACTGCCAGGTCCCGAAGCTCAGCAGTTGGCGATTTATATTGGCTGGTTAATGCATAAAACCTGGGGCGGTATTATCGCGGGCGGGCTGTTTGTATTACCGTCGCTGTTTATCTTGATTGGGTTAAGCTGGATTTATCTTGCTTTTGGCGATTTACCGGCTGTAGCTGGCGCGCTGTACGGTATAAAGCCAGCGGTTACGGCTATTGTCGTGTTTGCTGCTTACCGTATTGGTTCGCGTGCATTAAAGAATTGGCTGTTGTGGGCTATCGCCGTGCTGGCATTTGCGGCAATTTTTGTTTTGGCTGTGCCGTTTCCGGCCATTGTATTCACCGCCGCCGTACTCGGTGCGATTGGGGCTAAAGTCGTCCCGTACAAATTCGCCGTTGGCGGTGGGCATGGTGCTGTTAAGCAGAGTTATGGTAAGGCCTTGATTGATGACGATACGCCCATACCCGCTCACGCCAGGTTTAGTTGGTTTAAGTTAAGCAAATTAATCGTAACGGGTTTATTTCTTTGGAGTGGCGTTATCGGTTTTTTGTGTTGGCGTTACGGCTGGGATGGGGCATTGACGCAAATGAGTTGGTTTTTTACTAAAGCCGCATTGTTAACATTTGGCGGGGCTTATGCGGTGTTGCCCTATGTTTATCAAGGCGCGGTGGAGCATTACCAGTGGTTAAACCCACAACAAATGATTGACGGTTTGGCGCTAGGCGAAACGACGCCGGGACCGTTAATTATGGTTGTGACGTATGTCGGCTTTGTCGCTGGTTGGGGTAAAGCGCTGTTCGGTCCCGACCAATTGTTTCTGGCGGGAATGGTCGCGGCATTCGTCGTCACTTATTTCACCTTTTTGCCCAGCTTTCTGTTCATTTTAGCGGGCGGGCCTTTAGTGGAATCTACCCACGGCAACGTGAAATTCACGGCACCTTTAACCGCTATTACCGCCGCTGTCGTGGGCGTGATCTTAAATCTAGCGGTCTTTTTTGCCTACCATGTCCTTTGGCCGCAGGGCTTTGATGGAACGTTTGATGGGTTTTCGCTGGCTATCGCGCTAATAGCGTGTATCGCGTTGTTTCGGTTCAAAATAGACGTCATTCGTGTGATTTTATCGTGTGGACTGCTGGGTATAGTGACGTCATTTATAGAGGTAGAGCCTATATTGAAGTTTTTTTCGAGTTTCGTTGCGTTTTGATGGGTTCTTGTGTTTACCTGTCGGGAAGAAGGAATAAGCGGTTGAATTTGTTTTATGAATTTCTGCGAGCCATCAGGAAAGACCTCAACAGTTTGCCTTGCTCAACTTTTAATACACTGCTTCCTGATGCTAATGCTTGCCAGTACGCTTGGGTTGATGCTGCTACGGCTAAGTCTGGAATATGGCTTTCTAAAAAATCGATTTCTGCGTCGGTGAGTTGATTCATGTTGTACTCCGCATTATTTAGGCGAGCTTATTTGGCAGTACCGGTGTTTATTTCCTCTTTAACATTCCAATTCATTTGTTCTTGAAAGCTTTTAGTTAAATACGCAGCTTCAGATGAATTTGATACGATATGCGGTGTGATTAAAATGACCATGTTAGTGGTTTTGTCTTGTCGGCCTAGCGTTGAAAAGAGCCAGCCTACTACCGGTATATCACCTAACCATGGTACTTTGGTGTCAGTGACCGCTTCATTATGGCTGATAAGCCCGCCTATCATGACAGTTTCTCCTGAGCTTGCGGTTAATACGGTTTCAACTTTGCGTTTGAATATCGGCGGTGTATTAGCCGTTGAGTCTCCTGGTTCGCTGACTTCTTGGCTGATTTTTAACTCAACTTTACCGTCTTCTAAGATAGTCGGTGTAAAGCCTAGAATCACACCGGTATCCACATAAGTAATGTTTTGTATTATGTTGGTGCCATTATCAGTGGCTGATTGGGTGTTGCTAAGATTACTGCTTACGACAGCGATTTGATTACCGACTTGTATATTGGCTTGCTCGTTATCTTTAGTGAGTAAGCGGGGGCTGGATAAAATTTTAGCCTTTTTTTGCAACGCTAATGCGCTAATTTGTGCTGCAACATCAGAGGCGTTAAAGGTGTAGCCTAATCCACCTGTGAGTGCTCCTAACCCTGCTTTCCCTAGAGTGCCTAGTACACCATTGCCTGTGCTATCGTGATGCTCAACTTGCCATTCCACGCCTAATTTTGTTGTATCGTCTAAGGTAATATCGGCTACTGTTGCCTCTATCAGCACCTGTCTAGGCTCTTTGTCGAGTTGTTGTAATAAATTGTAAGCGCTACGGTAAGCTCTGGCTGTGCCTATAAAAATTAATGCGTTACGTTCTTCATCGACGACGACGCGCAGGCCTTCGCCTACCGCTGTTTCAGCACCTTCGGTTGCGTTATTGTTTTTACCGATTTGGGTTAATTTAGAGCGATTACCGGCAATTGCGCTGACTGGGGCTGATTCGTCTGGATTTTTTTGGGTGGTTTTATTGAGTAGCGAGGTGCTGCTGGCACTGGTATCTGCTCCGCCTAAGATGCTAGTTAATACTTCGCCCAGTCCTTTGGCGCTGGCGTTTTTAACAAAATAGACATAACTATTGGATTCTTCACCAGCGGCTTCAGCGGTATCTAGCTCACTCACCCATTCATTGATTAAGTTAACCCAAGCCGGTTCAGGTGAGGCAATGACTAATGCATTAATTGGTTCGACGGTGATAATACGGATACCGTGTTTGGTTTCAGCTTTAGCCAGTGGAATATCCTGTGCAGCTAACAATTCTTCTAAAGCTTTGCTTAGTTCTGAGGCTTGCCAATAGACGGGCCTTATCATCAGTAATTTTTTGTTTTGAAAATTAGGCGTGTCGATAAGCTCTATCGCACGTTGAAAAGCAGCCAATCTATCAGGCATGTCTATTACGACTAAGGCGTTTAAGCGTGGGTTGATAATCGCCTCGCCGGTTGAGCCTAAATGCATGAAATGACGCGCGAAAGCTAATGCTTCTGAAGGCTCGGCATAACGCAATGGGATAATCGTCATGGCTCGACCCATATTGAGTAACACTTTACTGCGTTCGCTGACCACTAGCGGAATCGTCGAGCCAGCCTTAGTGATGGGCATTACCCGCAATCCCTGTGGTGACCAGGCTATAAAAATGTCATAGGCCCTTAAGGTTTGCTCAATCATGTCAAGTAAGCGTCTAGGTTTGACCGGTTGCGTAATATGCAAAGTAACCGGTTCCCTACGACTAGCGATTTGTGCGTCCACCTCAAACGACAAGCCCATGATTTCGCCTAACGCCATGTGGATAAATTCATTTAACGGCAAGGCGTCGACGTTAATCGCGATTTCTTCGGCAGGGAGCTTAAGCTGGTCAGCCGCTTTTTCGGTTAACGGCTGCATGAGTTTGGTATGTAAATTGGGTAGAAGTTTGCTAGAGAGTTTTTGTTGCTCTGGTGATACGTCAGGGACCGCGTTTTGCACCGATGCTTTTTTCTTAAGTTCAGGTAATGTGCTGGGTAGCGTTAAATCGACATTTTTGATGTTACATCCCGTTAAACTAGCGAATGTTAGCAACAAGCTAACGCTCTTAAGGTTTTGCATGATAGTTTTTCTGTGGCTGGATAAGTGCTTGCGCGTGTTAACGATGTTTGCCAAATAAATACACATGTTTTGTTTTTTGCTCTTGTTCAACAGTAATGCCATCGATAAAGACTTTTTTAAGAAGGTCGCCATTGGGTAGAGTTTGGCCGGGATGGTAGATTTTTAGCGTAGTACCCACTTGTATAATCGCGATGTTTGGCATTTTAACCCCTTTTAATTGCCAAGTTACTGCGGCTGCCGTGGAGGCCGTGTTCGCATTGTCGTTGGTATGACGCCCTGATTGTTCGATGATGCGACCACGATTTTTATCCCATAAATTGCGCGTTAATATGTGTTGTTTGCTTTGCTCATTAATTAATCGCGGCTCAGATAAAAACTTAGGTGGCTTTTGCATAGCCATAGAAAGCTCGGATTCTTCTAGCCATAATTCTAAAACCGGTATTAAGGCGGGTATTAAGACTAGTAAATAATGGCGTTTCATTAGGGTTATTTGAGTTCGGTATCAGCGGCAGCTTCAGTAGAGGGCGCAGGTGTTTGTGCTTGTTGGCTCTCTGTTGCTTGTAATCTAAAGCCTGATAACGTCATTCTAAGCGAGGCTTGTTCTGCATTGACGCTAATGTAGAGCTGTTCAAAACGATACGCTTGCTTAGCTGAGCTTAAAGCATCTAAAAAAGCTATGATGTCGAATAACTGACCACTGAGGTTGATTTGTAAGTCGATTTGCTCACCAAACGGTGCGGGTTTAGCTTCTTGCAAACGTTGGCTGTCGATTTTTAATTGAAACCGGGTTATTAGTTCTTGCACCTGATTATACATGGTTTGCTGTGCCAACGCGTAACTGGATGCGGTAATAAAGGCCTGTCCGGTTGTCGTCATCGCTTGTTCGCTTTTTGTTAATGCGTTACGCCATTTTTCTTCTGAATTTTTTAGCGCCGTTAAGCTGTTAATTTGGCGTTGATTGGCTTCTAATTGTTGTAGAGTTTCATCGCGCCAGTCTAAGTAAGGGTCGATAAGCCATTGTTGCGCGATTAAATAGACCGATAAGATGACGCCCCAACGTACGATAGGGCTATCGTTGCCTTCGATAGTTTTTAACTGAGCTTTAACGTGTTCTAGGCGCTGTTTAATCATGGTTTTTGCAGTAATAGTTTGATTTGAAACTGCTCTTCGCCAGTCACCGCATCAGGATGTATATCATTTAATAATTGCACATCGGCTACGCCTTTGATTTGTTGTAGCACGGGAAGTAACGCCACGATTTTTTTGCCACGTCCAGTCATATCGAGTTCATCGCCTTGGAATTGCAAATTTTCTAGCCATACATTATCGGGAATTTTATCGGTTAATTCGGCTAATAAATATTCGGGTAATTGTTGTTGAGCTTTTAGTTGTTGCACATATTGAAAGACTTGGCGTCGTTGTTTAACCTGTTGTTTTAGATTTAAAACCTGTTCGCTACTTTGTTTAATCGTTTGTAATTCGGCTTGCGTTTGTTGTTGTCGATAATGTAGCACGGCGGCATCGCTCAGGGCCCAAAGTACTAGGGTTAATACTATGGTGGTTAGTAAATCCCGATAGCTCATCGGGTCTGACCAGTCTTTTATATCGGGTAGTCGGAAGCGATTTAATACGCGGCTATGGGCTAATCCGTTACCGGGTAAGGTGTGTGTGTCTACTGTTTCAGGTTGCCAAGCAGTTAAAGCATCCTGAGTTAGCCAACAGTGTCTAATATCAGGCATCCCCCAGCCATGCCAATAGCGCTGAGCTTGATTGGTATCTTTAATCTCGGCAAATTGGCTAATCCAACCCGACGCGGTGACTAAGGCATAATAGAAGGCATGGGCGCTTTGGCCTATGAGTAATGCGGGTAAGGTAGTAAGCTGTGCGGCATACCAAGCCGGTTCAGGTATGATATGTGTGCAATAGCTGAGCTGTTGTCGCAAGGTTTGCGCGCGTTCTTGGTTCCAAACCCAAGTGTACACTAACCAATCATCGCCTTGTCTTTGTGGCTGAAATACATAGCCACTTTGCGGTCCCCACGGCGACCATTTGGCTATATCTAATTGTAAGGCTTCTGTTAGCTCATGTTCTGCAATCAAATGCAACGGAAAACGGCAGTGTTTAAAACTGCAACATTCCGTAGGCAATAACAGTATGACTTTAGCAAATAATCCGCTATGCGCTTGGGTTAGCTCGGTCAGTGGCTGCCAGCCGGAAGGGCTGAGTAGAGAATAACTGAGTTGATTTTCACGCAGGTGTACGCAAACAATAGGCGCTATTGAGCGTGCTTGCTGTGAGTGTTTGCTTATATCCAGCCACGATAAGTATCGGGGTAATGCCATAGTAAAATTTCGTAGGGAGTCGATTTATTGAAGGTTAGCCGGAGCAATACCGTCAGTGCCGGGTCGTTTTGTTTGCGTAGGCGAATACGGAAAAGGTTGCTGGCAGTATAAGCACCGAATTCACCAAATGCGCGATGATAAGTCGGAAGTAATTTATTCAGTTCCGTCCAGTTATTGCTCGTTCTTAAGCTAATAATTTTGCGTGTTTGTTGCGCCGAAAGTCCTAATACCGCTTGTATGACCGGCGCTGGTGCCGTGGCAATATTGAGATGATCAATGCCTCCGGTTAATAATAAATCTCTTAAACCATAGCGTTCAGCGTCGCCATTATAAAGTTCAGGTGTCATTGAGGGAAGTTCTAGCAGTTCATCCAAGCTACGCAAAGCAATATTTCTCGGTAAATAGGCGTGTCGTTGCCGTAAATAATCGATGCTTTCCAGGCCATAACGATGGCGGGCATTATCTTGATCCACCCAATCAGCCAGTTCGTCAGTAATACGCAACGCTTGCTCAGTGCCACAAAATTGGCTCAGTAAGCGTAACATCCATTCGGGTTCGTAATGGCCTAAGCCGATTAAGCCCGCACCCTCTTGAATTTGCACATCTAAGCCTTTGAGTTTAAAGCTTTGACCATCGATAGGCAGCGCAAACGGGTCTAAATAAACTTTGTTATAAGCGACTTCGCCGGTCAGCAAAATGCGAATCACGTGGTGTAAAGCGGAGCGGTATTCTAATTCATTACGCCAACTGGTTTGTTGTCGTTGAATTTCTAGCATTTTAGTATGGGCTTGCTCGCTAAGTGTGACGGCTAAGCCGGTTAAAATCGCTAACATGATTAAGGCTAGCGGCAACACAAAACCGCGTTGTTTAAAAAGCGTCATGATAAACCTCTAACCCCCAGGCATCGCTAGCATCGGGTAAGCTAAACAACCAGGTGTGGGTGTTATCGTGGTCATCGACAAAATGTAAGCTAACCCGTCTAGGCATACGCAGTAAATAGTCACTGTCATACTGTTCTAACCATACTGGCTGATTACGATAGCGTTTGCGCTCTTTAGGGGTCAACATACGCTCATCAAGCTCGGCAGGTCGTGGAAATGCCGGTGCTTCAAAAATAAACTTGGCTGAATGTAATTGGGTTAATAGCGCGGTTTCAGTTTTTGTCCAGCGTATGCCACGTCCTGCATCGCTATGCCATTCGCCTTCTTGATAGTACACAGCGATGCCTTGTTCGGTTTTTGCTAGTCTCAGCCGAACGGGTTTAACAAAACCGGGGTCATCGAACAATGGTGCTGCTGTCATGACGCTGAATGAGTCTGACTCGCCTAAAAAATAAGGCAAATAGTTACCTTGATAGTAGCGATAATCTGCGCACACCGCTTGTTTAAGCAAGCGCTCTAACCAGTTATAACGTTGTAATAAGCGTTGTTGGGTTTGCTCTTGTTGATAGCCTTTTTGCCAGGCGTTCAGTCCTTGGCTAAAACCCCATAATAACGTCGCGATTAATAAGCTAAAAATACTCAGCGCAATCAGCGCTTCGATTAACGTGAAACCCGCTGGTCGCGCGGGCAAACGCCGTGCTTGCGTTATTCCCATGCTAATTGCTCCCATTGCAGATAATTGTATTTTTCGCCGGGCAGCTCAATTTCAGCTTTAACGCGATACAAACTAATTTTACGCGAAAATTCTAGGTTAGGATTGGTGCCAAATGTGGGCAGGGCAGGGGCGGCTTTTTCTGCTTGCCAGGTAAAGTTAAAACCTTCAGCAACGCCTTTACCCTGAGTTTGTTGGCTTAGATTAATTTTTTCTACGTCGGTGACGATTTGTTTTTGCGCCAATATGATATGGGCATGTAGCGAGGCTTTATGCAACCGTGTACTGGTGCTGGTGAATAATTGCAAGATTAAGGCTAAGGCCGAACCGACGATAGCGGCGGCGATTAAGACTTCTACCAGCGTAAATCCCGCTTCATGCGGAGAAGAGCTAAAAAGCGTTGTTTTCAACATCCGCGCCTAATCGCTGTATATGAATGCGGCCATCGAGGGGGGCAAAGTCAAGCTGCCAGCGTTTTCCTGATTGGGCTTGCAAAATAAGCGTGCCACCATTAGTAATACCGGTGGCTAATAAACGCAATACTGGTAGTTGCTGAGCTGACCAGCCTTCAGGTAAAACAGGCCATGTTCCTAAGCCTTTATCATCTTTAGCCAATTTAACACTACGACCTTGCTGAAAGGCTTGGTGTCTTAAGCGCTCGATGCCTGAGGCATAAGCCTGAACTTGGCTGCGTTCAAGCGCACGGTTATATTGCTTAAATAATTTAGGTGTGGTTAAGCTGCCCGCAATCGCGATGAGTGTTAACACAATAAGCATCTCTAGCAAACTAAAACCGCGCTGCCAACTCAACATCGACATGGTTGTTATAACTGACCTACATCGGCATTTTGACCTTCGCCACCTGGTTGACCATCCGCGCCAAAGCTATACAGCGCATAAGGCTGACCATTTGAGCCAGGGTTTTTATATTGATAAGGATGGTCCCAAGGGTCTAGCGGGACATCTTTAGGCAAGTAAGGCCCATCCCAATATTGTGAATTGGCCGGGGCTTGACGTAACACTTGTAAGCCTTGTTCGGTGCTAGGAAATTCACCCATGTCCACTCGGTAAGTATCTAAGGCTGAAACGATTAATTCGACTTGGGTTTTGGCGACTTTGACTTTAGATGAGCTAAGTTTATTAAAAAGTTTAGGGCCGACGGTACTCGATAATAAAGTGATAATCACCAGCACGACTAATAATTCAATTAAGGTAAAACCACGTTGTTGTTTCATAAGTAGGCGTTGTTAATAGGTTTAGAGGGGTAGGGTAGTGTAATACTCAACTTTGTTGGTGAGCAAACTGATGACAGTATCATTCCTAAGTTCAAATTTTATGTTTTGGCTTATGAGATTACCAAATGCAGCGCAGACCGTGTGTTGCGCGCAGTTTTTCGTCAGAGGTGATTAACGAGGCATGGTGTGACAAGGCGGTCGCGGCAATTAAACGGTCGGCGGTGTCACTGTGGTTAAACAAGGTGCTTTGCGACAATTCAGCTATTTCCGGCGTGATTGGCAATACCGTCATGGCCATACCGGTCAGAATGGTTTGGATATAGTCAGCCGCTGTAATGCCTGCGCGGTTATTAACGCGGCCTTTAGCGTATAGCATGGCGATTTCCCATAAGCTGATGTCAGAACAAGCCAAACCGGCGGATTCGATGCCAAAATCCAATGCGGCTTTAGCCGGTGCTGTCAGCCGTTTAGGGTCATCAGCCCAAAATAATAGGATATTGGTATCACAGATTGTCAACATCACCGATCCACTCTTCTTCCAATGGCGCCAAAATATCGCCGACAATCATTGTGCCGCGCAATGCTTCGAGTCGTTTTAGCGCTGCTTCACGCTCGGTGTCTTTTTTATCAGGTACTAGGCGGGCAATGGTTTTGCCATGCGAAGTAATCGCGATTTCTTCGCCTTGTTGCACTTGCTTTAGGTAATCGGGCAAATGCTGGCGTAATTCGGTGACGTTAACGGAAGTCATGTTTAGTTTATTCTGTACATAAAAACGTACATTATAGGTGTTTAGCATTGGAAAGCAATTCCCACAAATCATAATTGACGCTCACCACGCTGAAGTCCGGTTCTTAAATGCGCCACCTAATCTAGTCTAGGCTTTTAATCATGCTCAGCTTCGAGTTGGGTACATCGCCAGCAAGTCTTTGATGACTCTTTTAGTGTGCTTAGGTCGTTGATAACTCAGGTAAGTTGCTCATAGTCGCTATGATATAACCTCGATTAATTTTTCAGTAGTTTTTTAGTGTAGGCATTCAGAGTTGAATCCACGAAGTAAAGATTTCAATCTATCGTCGTTTCAGCAATCTAAAAAACCAAACAATCCTTTTCTTTTTGCCCTATAATTTGACCCTAATAATAGGCAAAATAATAGGTTTCTATGAATAACAACCTTTTACAACAAGTCATCTCTAATGATGGTTTTGTGGTCGCTAATGCATTAGCCAAAGCTTTGCGCATCACCCAAAACGAGTTAGCCGATTTCACGGGCTTACCGCGTGACTCGGTGTCGAAAAAATCCCGCGTCAATAGCCGTGGTACCCAAGCCCGCTTGCGCGATACTGTGGACATCATCAACCGAGTGTCCGAATGGTCAGGCGGTGTAGGGCGTGCGTTTGCCTGGTTCCGTTCCCAACCGTTACCTTCATTTGGCGACAAAACTGCCGAGGAATTGGTCAAGGAAGGCCGCGCCGATGCTGTCAAAGCCTATCTGTCCCGTATTGCCGAGGGTGGCTACGTTTGACTGTTACGATCCGGCAGTTTAGCGGCATTGTTTACCGCGCCCATCATCCTATGTGGGCGTACCAACCTTTATCCGGTGATGGTGCGAAAAGACATGGCGGACGTTTTAACCGTAGGGGAAGCCCGGCTCTTTATACGTCTCTGGATATCATCACCGCCTGGATGGAAGCCCAGCAAGGCTTCCCTTTTAAAGCACAACCGATGACTCTCGTTGCCTATCAAGTCAATAAGGTCAAGGTTGTGGACCTAAACGATAGCGACAACTTATTGGCGTTAAATTTTTCTGCTGACGACTTGGCGTGTGGGTGGGAATATTTAGCCAGCCAAAATCAGCTACCGCCTACTTGGTTGCTAGTGGACAAATTGCTGGAACTCAACCTTGCAGGTGTTTTAGTGCGTAGTTTTGCACCAGGTTGTAC
>CAWUNX010000082.1:0-11040 GCA_963923905.1 uncultured Methylocucumis sp. | reverse complement strand
GTTGATTTTCATGCTATTACTATAGCGGTTTTTGGTCGGGCTGAGTAGTTACCTTCTTTTTAAGAAAACGCGCAAATTTTGTTAGCGCTTGGTGGCGCATAGAGGCTCTATGCTTACCATCACCTAATTCAGCGAAGGTTAGGTCATCGCCATCAGGAATAAAAACACAATCCCAGCCAAATTTTTTATCACCACGCGGTTCAGGACTAATGCGACCACTGACTTTGCCGATGAAGTAGTGAACTTGTTTGCCATCGGTATAGCCTATGATGCTTTTAGCAATGGCTTTATTAGTTGACAAGCGACCAAACCAGGTTGAAAAATTGTTGGCTTTTAGTTGATCCCAAAAAGGTTGTGTTAACCCTCCTGGCAGATTGCCGAATGCAGGTAGAAACAGTCCGGTATGCTCGACTATCAAAGGCCTGCCTACTTTTGCAAAGGCTTTGATGGCTTTGTCGTGAACAAGGTCTTTTAAGTTTGCGGTTTGTAGTTCTTGTATTTCGGCACTAATGCCAATAATTTTAATGTTTTGTTGCTCTAGTAAGCTTGAAACTTCAGCGATTTTATCGGGATTTTTAGAAACATAGCGAATAGTTAACACTATAGCATCCTCGTTTCTGCGGCTTTTTATTATTCTTATGATTATTTTTGACTTTCTATACGATAGCCTTAGCGAAGTATAGCAAATTATCAGTGAAATGCAGGTTGTTTTATTCGGTAGTAATGTGAATGCATTACAAACACAACTCAATCCAATGCACGACCTTAGTTCTATCATTATGTAAATGGTTGAGACAACCAATATTAGCCGTTGCGATAAGCTCTGGTTTGGCTGAGGTGAGGGCGGTGAGTTTTTGCTCGCGTAGCCGCTCTGATAACTCAGGTTGTAATAGTGAGTAAATACCTGCTGAGCCGCAGCATAGTTCGGCCTGGGCAATGGGTAGGAGATGGTGGCCTAAGCGGGTTAACACAGTTTCGACTTGACCAGTTAAGCCTTGTCCGTGTTGTAACGTACATGGAGCTTGAAAAGCGAGGGTTTTGGCTTCTGGCGTTAAGCGTTGTAAATCTTCTTGTGCGAGGATTTCGCTTAAGTCTTTACAGTGCGCCGAAAAGCGTTGAGCTTTGTCTCTGTATGCGTCGTCGTGTTGTAATAGCTCAGCATAGTTTTTTAACATGAGTATACAGGCGCTAGCGCTGCTAATAATCGCTTCGGCGCCTTGTTCTAAATAGCCTAAGCAAGCGTCTATGTTAGTGCGAGCAAAGTGTTTAGCGCGCTCCTGGTCGGCTAAATGATAAGGCAACGCAGCGCAGCATTGGCCGGTTACTGGGAGGAGCGTAATACCTAAGCGGGCGAAAACAGCTATGCATTGCTCGTCGATATTAGGTGCTAGGGTTGGTTGTACGCAGCCTGTCAATAATAGCATGGTTCGGTTTGAGGCGGGTAAGCGAGTAGGGTAGGCCACCTTATCCGGTTTATGCAGCTTGGCTTTAAGCGTTTTTGGCAGTAACGGCTTAAGCCATAAACTTAATTGAAAAGCGCTTTGAAAGCGTTGCCTGTATGAGAAAACATGTAACGCGATTAATCGAATCAGCCGTTGTTTGAATGGGCGGCGTACTTGTTTTGCGATGATAGGCTGGGTTAAATCGACTAAACGTCCGTAGTGTACGCCTGAAGGGCATATTGATTCACAGGCGCGGCAATTTAAACAACTGTCTATATGCTGTTGTGTGACCCGACTTACTGGCTGACCTTCAAGCGCTTGTTTAAGCAGATAAATGCGACCGCGCGGGCCGTCGAGTTCATTGTTGAGTTCTGCATAAGTTGGGCAACCCGCATTGCAAAAACCGCAATGCACACAAGCTCGCAAAATGCTTTGTAATTCATCGTGTTCGGGTAGGGCTTTAACAAAATCGGCAAGTTGAATGTGCATTACCAGTCAGGAGTGAGTCGTTGAGGGTTAAAAATTCCCTTGGGGTCGAAGGCGTGCTTAATGCCACGGTTGAGCGCGGATAAGGGTTCGGTTAACGGTTGCCAATGGCTGGTTTTTTCCCCCACTGCTCGGAATAATAGCGCGTGGCCTTTGGCATCGGCGGCGGCTTTGAAAATAATGTCAGACGAGCAATCCGTTTTTAGCCAGCGCAAACCGCCGGCCCAATCGTAAAACCAAGTGCCAGGTAGAGCTAACGGCGGTGTGGCTGGGGGTAGGCTAATACGCCATAGTTGACCTGGAGTTTGGAAAAACGGCAGCGTTTGCTCATTTAATTGCTGCCAAATGTTGTTGGGCAAGATTTCTCCGCCTAGCTTTTGGCTTGCGGCATGTAAGGCTGATGCGTAACCCGATAAGCGCACATATAAGCATTGACCATCGTAGCATAAGCCGGATAGCGGTAATGATTGCCGACATAAGGCACTCATTTGATTAAGCGCTTTATCAACATTGAGCGTTAGGCAGTGCGTGACCGTGGTTTCAGGCAGTGGTAAGACTTTTAATGATAGTTCTAATAATACGCCTAAAGTCCCCATCGCACCGACCATTAACCTAGATACATCAAAGCCTGCGACGTTTTTCATGACTTCGCCGCCAAATTTTACGACCTGCGCGTTGCCATTTATCAGTTTACAGCCTAAGACAAAATCCCTGGCCGAACCTGCGAATACACGGTTAGGGCCAGAAAATCCACATGCGATAGTTCCGCCTAAGGTGGCAGCAGGGCTAAATGAAGGCGGCTCAAATGCTAGCATTTGTTTGTGTTCGGCTAGTGCTTGGCTTATATCAGATAATAAGGTACCAGCTCTTGCTGTTATGACTAATTCATCAGGGTGGTAGTGCAGAATACCGGTGTGTTGGCCAACGCTTAACGTTTGACCTTTTGCTACATAACCATAAAAGTGTTTACTGTTGCCACCGACGATAGCTAAGGGTTGTTGTTGGGCAAGCGCGTGTTCCACTTGCGCTAATAACACCTCTGTTTGATCTAGGCCGGTCATAAGGGGTTTTCCCAAGTCCGATACATACGCACTAACGCGATAAACGCTAGAAAGTCGTATAAGCCGTGGATTAAGATGGGTGTTAATAAATTATAGCCACCGCCAAACGTCGTGGACACGCTAAAGTATAAACCGACTAATCCAGCTAGCAGTGCATATAGTGGTGTCACTGCGTGTACCAGGCCGAACAATAAATTACTCAACAAAAGTCCAGCGGTATAACCCAAATTGGATGCCAGCCAGGGTTCTAATACGCCTCGAAATAATAATTCTTCAGCAAAACCGGCAATTGCACCGAGTAACAACAAATGCTGCCATGAATAAGGCGAGAGCATAGGGCCTAACGTCGCTAACAATAATTGTCTAATCTGTTGTATTGCTGGAGCACTGACTTGATGCAAGCTAAAAAACATTGCTAGTAACGGTAACGTACCTAACACGCCGTAAGTCAGGGCTTGCCAGGTCCATTCGAGGCTAATCATAGGGTTAATACCCGCCAGCCAAGCCAATATCAAAGCTAGCAATGCTAGCGAGGATTCAAAAAAGCATGCTGCGGCAAACAAACTTTCAAATTTATACCAGGAATTAGACATGGGTTTACAACAAGTAAAAGAGCTAATGATACCTGAGTTTTGTGATGGGGTAGTGTTGTTTTAAAGTAAGTTTAGCCAATGACTTACAGTTACAAATCGACGCTCAATTCATCAGTTAACACGGCGCGAGCTTCACGTATTGGTGTGCCCCCCTGTAGACTGCGAATTGCAGTCGTGTGCTCAGATTCCGATAGCTGATTTTCATTTTTTCTAACTATTTTGATTTTTTTGAGGAGAATAAAATTGACTTTTAACACGGTATCTACTTGACTGTTACTTAACCTCTCTCTCGTTACACGACTCTAAATTATCCGTGAATAAACAATTAAGCTTAGGCGTTGCCTATATGATTAGCGCGCAATTTATGTTTACTATGATGGCAGCCTGTGTGCGCGGCTTGAGAGATTTGCCATTTATAGAAATCGTCGGTGTGCGTAGCGTATCGGGGTTGTTATTGTTTGGGAGTTATATGACATGGCAAGGCGTGTCGTTTCGCGGGCGGCATCGGGGTGATTTGTTGTGGCGTGGTTGTGTTGGTTTTATGGCGTTAATCGCACATTATTATTCGATTACGCATGTGCCGTTAGCGACAGCGACGTTGCTGGCGAATACGGCACCGTTGTTAGTCGCAGTGTTGGCGGCAATTTTTTTGCATGAATCGTTAAAATTCAGCGTGGTGTTGCTGATTTTGCTGAGCTTGTTTGGTGTTTATTTATTGGTAAGTCCTGAGCTACATGTTAGCCGTTTAGGCTATGCTGCTGGGATTGCTGCATCTTTTTTAATTGCCGGTTCGTTTTTCTTTATTCGTAAATTAAAACATGAACATCCATGCACGGTGGCGTTTTATTTTGTTGCGGTGTCGAGTATAGGCAGTACGCCATTTGCAGTACAGGCATGGGTGTGGCCTAGTCAGCAGCAATGGTTGCTGTTATTAGGTGTGGCGATTAGCGCGTTTTTTGCTCAACTGTGGTTAACGCGTTCGTTTCAATTGGGTAAAGCGGCGGTTATTTCTGTGATGAGCTACAGCGGACCGGTTTTTGCTTGGTTGTTGGGCTTTTTTTGGTTTGGCGAGGTATTAACCGGTTCGGCGTTGTTAGGTGCAGGGTTAATTGTGGGTTCTGGCGTGGTGTTTGTGTTATTGGAAAGGCGGCGTAGCTGAGATACGTCGTGCTTATCGTATAACGTTATTCATTTCGGCGCATGGGAATGACCCACATGCCTTTATGCTGCTCTGTTGTTCCGGCAATAATAAACCCCAACTTTTCGTATACGCTAACTGAATTAGGGCTTGCATTAACAGTTTTTAGGCGAGAATGTTTATCAGCTGAAGCTATCAAGTTGTGAGCAACGCCAGTTTTTTGATGGCTCGGCGATACAAATAACATTGCCAAGTGCGCTGTTCGGGCATGTAACATGCCAATGATTATGTGGTCTTGTTTAGCGACAAACGTAATATAACCTTCGCTATCTCGGTGCTGTATGGCGTCGGGTTGTGCGTACTGGTAAAAAGTTTCGATGCCTTCAGCAGGATACAGTGGCGCAACCCCTTGTTCAAATGCCTTTAGTGCAACGGCAGATGCTTCAGGGTATTCTTCAGAGTGAATGAGGCGAACGTTCATTGTGGCTTCAATTAGGCGGCACTTGTTGCATAAACTATTTGAAAATCGTGGTGTATCGGATGCGAACTAAATGCTTGGCAGAATTCGGCAAATTCTTTAGCAGGTAAAGGCTTAGCAAGTAAATAACCTTGTAATAAATGACAGCCGGATTGTTTAAGAAACGCTGCATGTTCTAACGTTTCTACACCTTCGGCAATCACATCTAGGCCTAGGCCTTTAGCCATTGCGATGATAGCGCGAATAATCGTCGCGTCACTGGGGTCAATAATGCAATCCCGTACAAAGGATTGGTCTATTTTTAAAGTATCCAGCGGAAATTGTTTTAAATAGCTTAAGCTGGAATAACCGGTGCCAAAGTCGTCTACAGCAAAGCGCACGCCAGTTGCTTTTAAGCGATGAAACGTATGCTGGCTTTGTTCAGATGAGCGTAATAAACAACTTTCGGTGAGTTCTAGTTCAACGGTATGTCCAGCGTTTGGTAAAAGCCGTTCAATTATGGCGTGGATTTGATCGGCAAAACCAGGGTGCCAAAACTGTTGCGGCGAGACGTTAATACCAACATGAAAGTTTGCATCTACAATGCCTTTGCCACGCCAGTAGGCCAGCTTAGTGAGGGCGGTTTCTATTACCCATTGGCCTATCGGCAAGATTAGTCCAGTTTCCTCGGCTAACGGTATAAATTCAATAGGTGATACCCAGTTGTCTTGATAACGCCAGCGTAGTAACGCTTCAGCGCCCATAATCCGGCCTGTGCGCATGTCATATTTCGGTTGGAAATTTAATGAAAAGGCTTGTTCCTCTAAGGCTTGTTTCAGGCCATTTTCAAGACTGAGGCGACGCATACTGCGTTGTTGCAAAGGTTCGTCATAAAAGCGATAGGTATTGCGGCCTCGCTCTTTGGCTTCGTACATGGCGCAATCGGCATTGCGCGTTAAGACTTCTTCATCCTCGCCATCGCGCGGATAAAAGGCAACACCGATACTAAAGCTAGTATTAATAGGGTGACCATCGATATAAAACGGCCTGCTTAACGAATCCCCGATTTGACTGGCGATATAGCCTGCATCTTGTTTGGCTTGTTCATGCTCTGAGCTTAGGTCATTGATAATGATAATGAATTCATCGCCACCCATGCGGGCAACGGTGTCGTCTGCTCTTATTTGTTGCCGTAGTCGTGTAGCAACACCTTGTAGTAATTGGTCGCCAAAAGAGTGTCCTAGTGTGTCATTGATAAACTTAAATCGGTCTAAGTCTAGGAACATCAGTGCTACTGAGGTATGGTGCCGGTTTGCTTGGGCCATCGCTAGACGCAAGTGGTCTTTTAATAGCACGCGGTTGGCAAGTCCGGTTAGTTCGTCGTAATACGCTTGTTGCTCTAAGATGGCTTGGTAGTTTTTGACTTCAAGGCGGTAATCTTTTAACCAATTTGTCATGAGATTGAATGCCTTGGCTAATTCTTGCAGTTCAGGTCCGCCGCTGTTTAGGGTAATCGGTTCCATATGGCCTTCTATCACGCCATGAGCGACTTCGCTAAATTTTTTTAATGGCATGGTAATACGCGCTGTCAATACCATGAAGGTGATTAGGCTGATTATTAAAATAATGATGACTACACCTAAGCTGAGTAAAAAAGTATTTTTTAAGACTTCTTCAAAATAAACTGGGTCCATTTCTATACGCACATGGCCTATGGTTTGAGACGCAGCATCGGCACTAAGAAACAGCATGTCTTCATTTTGAAAATTACTGCTTTTGATGGGTTGGGCAATTCCAGAAAAATTGATGCCGCCGATTTTAACCCACCAAGGCCAGAAGATTAACGTTTGAGCTTCTTGTCGATGAGAGGCGCTGGTTTGCGCTGGTCTTAATTCGGCGAGTGTTTGGCCTTGCTGGTCTAAAATAGCGGCATAGGCTAAGCCGGGTAAGCTATTTAACCGTTTTAATTGATTTTGTAAGAGTTGGTCTTGATGTGCGTAAACTCCATATTCGCTGGATTCGGCGAGTAGGCTGGCTAAGGCTTGGTTATATTGTTGTCGGGTTTCAAACTGTAACATTAGCAGTTTATACGTCACAATAAAGCCGATGCTAAACGCAGTGAGTAAGACTATCGCCGCGTTTAATAGATTAAAGCGTTTAGCAATGCCTAGCGAATTCAGCCATTTCATTGCAATACCTCAGTCACTTCGCTTAGCCAGGCCTCAGGAATATCGAGTTTCATATACTCAACAGTTTGGCTATTGAGTACGAGTTTGGCTTTGCGTGGAATTTGCAGTGTTAATGATTGCGGCATTGTTTTATTTTTTATTATCTCAATAGCTTGTTCGGCCGCTTGTATGCCGAGGTCTTGATAATCCCAATCTAAAGCATATAAAGCTCCAGCTTTAACCCATTGCGCTGATAAGCCAATTAACGGTACGCGATTTCTGAACGAGTATAAAAGCAGTTCGCGAATGGCCGCTTCATTATAAGTTGGACCTTGTAAGGTTAAAACGGCGTCGAGTTGCGTATTTAATCCTTGTAATAACGTTGCAAAGTCTTCAATGCGAGTAATGGGAACAGCGCTTAGCTCTATATTCGATGCCTGCGCCTGTTGCTGAAAAGCTTTCCATTGATCGATGTTGGTAAGTGGATTATAGATAACCGCAATATGTTTTGCATCGGGTAATAGGCGGCGCAACCATAGCCATTGTTGTTCGGCTGGAAAATTTAAGCTTACTCCGGTGGCATTTGCATGGTTGCTAAGCCATTTTGTGTTTAGCAGTAAGCTGGCAACAACAGGGATTTTACTTTCGCGTTGCAAGGCAAATTCAGTGGCTGGGGTTCCTAAGGTTAATATTAGGCTAGGATGCGCCGACTGTAGTTGTTGTTTAAAGTGTTCGTCCGCATTATCAAGCGTTAATGTTAGCGTTTGATAATAAGTCGATATATTGTGCGTTGCTAACCCCTTTTTGAAGCCGGTGTAGACTTGTTGATAAGGTGTTGTATCGTGGCTTTGCACGACTAATAGATTTTCCGAGCTATAACAAATAGAAAAACACACAAGATAGGTTATCCCTATCTTTAAAGTGGCTAGGGTGATGCGTAAAAACGGCAAACGTGACCATACTAAGAATAGTACCGACCATACAGTATTATCGCTACAGCTATCAGTGAGCATGAAATAATAATTGCAATGCGTTCGTTGTTGGGGCGGATTTATTGGTATCGTGTCAATGACCGCGCCTACAGATGGCGATTTTATTTTGTGCACATTCCCTAGTCGGTCTGGGTAATGATAAATGTTAACAAGCAAGTTTAAAAGATAGCTATAAAGTATATTGAGTTGATGCTTACTTCGTAGAGGCAAGTAACAAAGCGTGGGATAAATAAGTGCAGCCAATCGGTTGCGACAACTAAAGGCTTTCAAGTTCAACTCAGGTATTGGGTTAATAGTTATATTAGTCAGTTTATTTTTTTGATTTTTATGTAAAACGACTAATATGCAATCTAGTAGATAATATTCCAATTAAAATTCATAACTTAACCGTATGCGTAAGTTCCGACCATCTTGCGATACGACATCGGGTAGAATAGGCGGGCTTGCTGGGTCTGTGTAAACCTCATCGAATACGTTGTATAGACCTCCTGTCAATTCTAGTCCTGGCAGCCAATGTTTAGAAAATAAAACTAAATTAGCGAGGGTATAGTCGCTCGAAGTTGCTTGTTTTACTGTTCTGCGTGAGCTTACGTGTTGAACTTCTACACTGGCAAAGACAACGTTACGCCAAATAGGCGCGCTTAGATTAAGCTTTACCATGTGTAGCGGTACATTTGACGCAGTTTGTCCAGCAACTTCACTTTGCTGATAAGTATGACTTAATCGGGCTTGAAAATCACGATAATGTCCTGTGAGTAACGTTTCTAAGCCATGCGCGTCGGCGTTGCCTTGATTCTGGAATTGCCTAACCCCGGTATTCGATACCGTTAAGCCAATTAAATCGGTAAGGCGATTATAGTAAGGGCTAAAACGCACATTGAAGTAGTCGCCTAAACGTTGCTCCCAAACGACTTCAAAGGTTTCAATTTTTTCGGGTTGTAAGTTAGCGTTACCTATCCAAGGAACTGAGCTTTGACAACAAGTATAGGACGATTCAAATGCATTGGGTGAGCGAAAAGCTCGGCCATAGAGCAATTTTAATGTTGTGCTGCTAGTGGGTTGGTAAATGAGTCCTAAGCGCGGGTTAAATGTATCGCCAAAGCTATCATAATGATCCCAGCGTCCACCGGCTTGTAATGATAAATTAGTTAACAATGCCCATTCATCTTGCAAATAGACGCCGACAATAGAGCTGCTTTGGTGGTTATCGGCATACAAGTTATACGGGTTTTCATCGCTATTTGACATAGCCTGTTGATAATTATATCTAAACTCACTGCCTAGCGTTATTCTATGCGTGTCAAAAAAAGTATGACTGACTAACACTTCGGTGCCAAACCATTGGCCTTGCCAATAGTCGCGGTTAACAATACGTTGCGAACTTGATACGTGGTAGGGTAAGTCGTCATCAAACTCATAACCGTCCCAGAATAAGCGCCCCGTCACATCCCAGTCGCCGGTAAACACATGATGATAATTCAAATCAGCATAAGCACGTCGGTCGTGATAATAAGTGCCAGAGTCGCCAAATGTGGTACCTGTTGTTCCGGTGGGTAAAAACTTTTGCCTGTTCAGCCAACTTCCGCTTAACGTAAAGTCTTGCCAAGAGAATTTGCCAGTAAAGCGCTCCACTTCTTCGGTGTCTAAATTATGCGCATCTCCTAGATCGGGAAAATGAAGTTGTTCATGGCCATCACTGTGATAATGGCTAGCAGATAATAAGGCTTCTATACCGTTGCTAAATTTTTTACCCAGGCTAGCTTGGCCTTGATAGGCGTCATAATAGGCGAGTTCACCTGCTAGACGCACACCTTGTAAATCACGTCCGCGTTGTGTAATGACATTGACGACAGCAAATAATGCGTTACTTCCATACAGTGCTGACGCTGGGCCTCGTACAACTTCAACGCGCTCAATGTTCTCTATATCGACTAAGAAATCACGACCAAGACCGGCATAGTCTTGTAGGCTTTCGTTAATGCGATGACCATCAATCAGCACTAAAATACGGGTATTGTAATCGCCTGGTGGTGCAAAACCTCGGACACCGACATGGTTATAAGCACGGTCATAAGTGCTAAGAAACCCAGGTAAACTGCCCAATATGGCAGCCATTGTTCGCCAGCCATAACGTTTGATTTGCTCGGCAGTGATAATATCGACTGCCGCTGGGGCTTTGGCGATGGGTTGTTCGTGGCGGGATGCGGTGAGTACCGAAGGCAGCTCGCTAAATAATAAGTCTTGCTCATCGGTATATTCGGTTAGCGTGATATTTTTCTCAGCCATAGCAGAGTGTATAACGATAACTAACAGCACTGCCAAAAAAAGCTGAACCCTCATTTTAGCGCTCTTTAAGTGGCTAGAAGGCATGGTTTATATATCAAGTGTCCTAAACAGCTTACCATTGGGTCTCCGGCGTTTTGTAACAACTCTACCTAAGTAGCAGTTTACTAAGTGTTTCTTAGAAAGTCGGGTTTATCCAGCTTTCCAGGATTCGCGTATAGCGACGTGGTGTGAGCGTTATCACTCAGCCTATTTTTTGATTATCTCACGCTTAATTTATTATTGAAAGGTTGTTGTTTTTTGCTACGAAAAATATATGTCTTTGATTAAAATAGTCTTATAGGGTTGGATATGCTTTTCGCGTCCACTCGAACACCTGTCTCTTATACACATCTGACGCTGCCGACGATACTCCTTGTG
>CAWUNX010000081.1:0-11181 GCA_963923905.1 uncultured Methylocucumis sp. | reverse complement strand
CTTGGAAACTAGCCTATGCTGATTTCGTCACGGCAATGATGGCGTTTTTCTTATTGATGTGGTTGTTAGGCTCAACAACTGATGCCGATAGAAAAGGGATTGCGCAATACTTTTCCGATCCTTACAAAATTTCATTAATGGGCGGCATGGATGTCGGCGATAGAACCCAGCTAGAACCGGGCGGCGGTAAAGACTTAAAGTCGCAAGAACACGGCCAAGTCGATGAAAAAGACGATTTAAAGCACTTAGAGCAATTAGAAAGCGAAATTAAGGCGCTGATTAATTCAGAAGCTAAATTATCGGAGTTCAAAGACCAAATCAAATTGGAGATTACCCAAGAAGGTCTGAGAGTCTTGATTACCGATAAAGAAAATCATCCTATGTTTAAGCTAGCCAGTTCGTCAACCGAACCGCAAATTCAAACGATTTTGCGCGCCTTAGCACCGGTTATTAATGAATTGCCGAATAAAATTTCCATTAACGGTCATACCGATGCCCGGCCTTTTCCTAAAAATCAAACGGGTTACAGCAACTGGGAATTATCCAGTGACCGTGCCAATGCTGCGCGTAGAGAGCTAGTCATTGGTGGCTTAAACGATGAAAAAATTCTACGCATCACCGGCTTATCATCTAGTATTCCTCTCAATTCTGAAGATCCATTAGACCCTATCAACCGCCGTATTTCCATTGTCATTATGAATAAGAAGACAGAAAACGAAATTGTGCAAGGCATGGTTCACTCAACTGAAGATAAGCCTGCTGAGCCTGCACCGGCTGAGCCTGCACCGGCTGAGCCAAATGCAGGTCATACCGAAAGCGCTGCACCGGCACATGAGTCACATGAAAGCGCGGAACCTAAGCCGGAAGCAGAGCATAGCGAGCATCATTAGTACAGCCCTTGAATGGCTTACAATCTGATGCGAGCCAAGTTGATGAATAGCATCTCTTTAATGTTTAAAATAAAAAATACCGCTGCGCCATCGGTAAAACCGCTAATGGCTCACAAGTTAATAACATACCATCGGCGCGCACAGCATAGGTTTGCGCATCGACTTCCATCACCGGTTGATAATGGTTGTGGATTAAGTCTTTTTTACCAATTGTGCGGGTATTTTGCACCACGCCAATGCGTTTACCCAGTTTTAACGCGTCAGGGACACCATTATTAAGCGCTGCTTGTGATAAAAACATCATTGAAGTCGCGGCGGCAGTTGCGCCTAACGCGCCAAACATAGGACGATAATGCACAGGCTGAGGTGTAGGAATTGACGCATTGGCGTCGCCCATTGCTGCGGCAGCAATAACACCACCTTTTAATACCAAACTGGGTTTAACACCAAAAAACGCTGGTTGCCATAATACTAAATCGGCTAGCTTGCCGACTTCGATAGAACCGACTTCATGAGCAATACCATGACTAATCGCCGGATTTATCGTGTATTTGGCAATATAGCGTTTGATACGGAAATTATCATTATCGCTGCTATCTTCGGCTAATGCGCCGCGCTGACATTTCATTTTATGCGCCGTTTGCCAGCTGCGGATAATCACTTCACCGACGCGTCCCATGGCTTGCGAATCTGATGAAATCATTGAGAATGCGCCTAAGTCGTGCAAAATATCTTCAGCAGCAATGGTTTCACGGCGTATTCTCGATTCGGCAAACGCAATATCTTCAGGGATGCTCGGGTCTAAATGGTGGCATACCATCAGCATATCTAAATGCTCATCAATGGTATTAACCGTATAAGGCCGGGTGGGATTGGTCGAAGAAGGTAAGACATTAGCTAAACCGCAGGCTTTAATAATATCAGGCGCATGACCGCCACCCGCCCCTTCTGTGTGATAAGTATGTATCGTCCGGCCTTTAAACGCGGCCAGCGTATCTTCAACAAAACCGGATTCATTTAATGTATCGGTATGAATCGCGATTTGCACATCAAAACGCTCAGCCACGCTTAAACAACAATCAATCGCTGCGGGCGTTGTGCCCCAATCTTCATGCAGTTTTAAACCCATAGCACCGGCTTGAATTTGTTCTTCTAAACCACCCGGCAAACTGGCATTACCTTTACCTAACAAACCAAAATTCATCGGTAAGCCATCTAATGCGCGTAGCATTTGCTCGATATACCAAGGGCCTGGTGTACACGTCGTCGCATTCGTACCAGTAGCCGGGCCGGTACCACCGCCTATCATCGTGGTCACACCTGAATTTAATGCCACTTCAACTTGTTGCGGACAAATGAAATGGATATGCGCATCAATACCGCCTGCAGTCAAAATATGGCCTTCGCCAGCGATAATTTCTGTACCAGGGCCTATAATAATATCAACACCGTTTTGCACATCGGGATTACCGGCTTTACCAATGGCGGCAATACGCCCATGTTTTACGCCGACATCGGCTTTGATAATTCCCCAATAGTCGATGATGAGCGCATTGGTAATCACTAAATCCATCGCGGTTTGATTATCCACTTGGCTTTGTCCCATGCCATCACGAATCACTTTGCCGCCACCAAACTTTACCTCATCGCCATAAACTGTGCGGTCGGCTTCAACTTGTAACCATAAACCGGTATCGGCTAAACGCACTTTATCGCCGGTCGTAGGACCGAACATATCGGCATAGGCTTGTCTACTGATTCTGCTCATTGTGCCTCCTTTAACTCAGCCTTTAATTCACCCATAACAGCTTGTCTAAAGCCATAAACACGCTGTAAACCACCGTAGCGCACTAATTGAATTTCTCGTTGTTGGCCGGGTTCAAAGCGCACTGCCGTACCCGCAGGAATATCTAAGCGAAAACCTAAGGCTAATGCGCGGTCAAATTGCAATGCAGGATTGGTTTCATAAAAATGGTAATGCGAGCCGACTTGTATAGGCCGGTCGCCGGTATTAGCAACCGTTAACACTAAGGTTTGTAGGTTTTGATTTAATTCAATATCACCGCTTGCGGGAATAATTTCACCCGGTATCATGGAAACTCCTTATTAATTAATAGGGTTATGCACTGTGACCAATTTAGTGCCATCAGGAAATGTCGCTTCGACTTGCACATCGGGTAGCATTTCGGCGATACCCTCCATGACATCGTCGCGGGTTAATAAGGTGCGACCATACTCCATTAATTCAGCAACGGTGCGACCATCGCGCGCTCCTTCCATAATCGCCGCTGAAATATAGGCGACAGCTTCAGGATAATTCAATTTGACGCCCCGGTTTTTTCGCCGCTCAGCCAATAATGCCGCCGTAAATAGTAATAACTTATCCTTTTCATGACTGGTTAACTGCATAGTGCCTCCACAGTAGCTGTTCTATATAGTGTTTAATGTTTGTGACTTAAGTAAACCAAATTCTAGGTGCACAAGGTTGGCGTTGCATAATGTCAGGCCGTAACGTGTGCCATAACTGCTGATAAAACGCGCGTAGCTTATCAGCCCGCGTGGCTAGCGCACGACAAACCAATAAATCGTCGATTAGGGTCACACCATAACCACGCTGCTCACCGATTAGCGCTCTGACGCGCTGTAACTCATTCGTGGTTGCTGGATAGGCAAACAACGTTGCACAGGCCGATTGGCCTTGTAAGCCCCAGAGAGCGGCAAAGACCTCTGGCGTAATCACTAAACGTTCTCGGTAAAACAACTGGTTGTCACGTCGAATATGCCACGCCATCGTCACCGTGCCTTGGTCAAAACCTTCATCTGCGGCTGGCCGTCCTAAAGCCAACACCTCCCAGCCTATAAAGCGTGCCCCCTGTGCTAAGTCTACATAATTATCGCAGACAACCTGTGCGCCTTGATAAATAATGGTCTCTTGCGGCAACCATTCTAAACTGGCGGCATGTTCAACGCTTAATCGTGTGGTTTGCTGGGCAATAAGGCCTTCGCTACGATAAAACTTAGTTGCGGCCGGTGTTGTGATTAAGCCAGCACTACCCTGTTCGGCATGAGAGGTGATTAACAGTTGATCGCCAGCCACCACACCACCGGGCGGATGCAATAAATACACATGGCAAACCTCGCCTTCTGGGTAAAAAGGCCGTTGTACCGTTAACGGGCCAATATGACGGCGCTGGGCTAACACGGTTTTACCGTATTTGGCCGAAAAACCTAACTGTAACTGTGCTTGCCATCCTGGTTGCATGATGTTACTCAAAATAATATCGATTAATGATGTACTGTTGTACGGATAAAAACCTCAACATATCCGCACAACCGAAAAGTGTTAAGCTACAGGGATGTAGTGAATGCAGAAAACGCAGGAGCGGTTTTCTGCTAAAATACCGCAAAATCAGGACTCCGCTAACGAACCTACTAAACCAACCAAGCTATGCAACTGAATAAGTTAAACCTATTGTTGATAGAGCAAAAACCGCTTGTGCTATTAGAAAACGAGCTGTCTCGTTTAAAGCTAAAATTCCAAGCCTTTAATGATAGCGCAAACCTGTTGGTGTTGGTTAAACAAGTCGAACCCGATTTAATAGTAATTCATCATGAGACCATCAGCGATAAACTCATCGCTGAGCTAGCCAAGCTTAATCAGCATTCACCGTTACCTGTTGTGGTGTTTACTCAAGATGACAAGCTAGAAATGATTCAACAGTTAATTAAAGCAGATGTTGCCGAGTTAAACCTCTCGCCTGTCAATCTAGCAACGTTGACATCGACGCTACACATCGCTCTAGCCCGATTTAAGCAGCAACAACAATTAAAAACCGCTTTAGACGATGTGCGGGTACAGCTAGAAGATCGCAAACAAATCGACCGCGCAAAAGCCATTTTAATTAAAACGCGTAATTTTACTGAAGATGAGGCGTACCACACTTTAAGAAAACTGGCAATGGATAGAAATATTACCTTAGGCGAAATGGCTAGAAACGTTATTGCCATGGCCGAGTTATTAAAATAATGGCAACCCAATGAAAACATTTATAAAAGTCACTGAAATATGGATTCCTGATAAAAACCGCACCCAGTTAGAATTTGGTTCGGGCTTATATGGCGCGCTCACTGATTTCAAACATGCGAGTGAACAACAACGCTTTGCCTATAACGAAGGGCTACCCGGCAAAGCCTGGGCGCAAGGCCATCCTATTGTGTTAAAAGACTTTGAACATTCGTATTTTAAACGCACCGCCGCAGCGCAAAAAGCCGGCTTAACCTGTGGCATTGCGATACCTATTTTCTCTGGCGAATTCTTATTAGCCGTCGTCGTCTTTTTATGTGGCGATGATGACGACCATGCCGGTGCGATTGAAGTATGGGGTAATACCCAACAGCCAGACAGCTTAAACGTCATTGATGGCTATTACGGCACGTTACAACACTTTGAACAGCTTTCCAGACAACTCGGTATGACGCAAGGCCAAGGTATTCCAGGGCAAGTATGGCAATCAGGTATGCCGATGCTGATGGAAGACATAGGTCAACCCGAATTATTTGTCCGTGGCGTCGAAGCGCAACATGCGGGCATCACAACCTGTTTAGGCATCCCTATCTCAGAACATGCTGACCATACCTACGTTATGACCTTCTTATCAGCCAAAGCTACGCCGATTGCTAAGCGCATTCAAATCTGGATACCTGATGCAGATGGTCAGTCGTTAATTTGCCAACAAGGCTATAGCAAAGAAAACAATGAACTTGCCCAGTTATTTGAAACGATAAGCGTCCACAAAGGCGAAGGCGCGTTAGGCCGCGTTTGGCTCACAGGAATGCCTATTATTACGGGTGCTCAAGCCAATGCTTATGACCCCGCGCTTAACAATCTCAGCACTATGCTAGCGTTTCCAGTTATTACCCACGCGCGCTTAAAAGCTATCGTCACCTTTCTGTTTTAACGGGATTAAACTGTCAAATAACGTTTTACCATCGCATCGGTTAGCTCGCCCATAGCGCCGGTTGCGACGGTACGTCCTCTATCCATAATACAAAATTTATCAGCCACTTTACGCGCAAACGGCAGTTTTTGCTCTACCAATAACACGGTCACACCTAAATCGCGATTAATCATGCTAATCGCTTGATGTACTTCCCCTACGCTATTAGTATTCACTTTAGGTGTCGCAATACCACGTGCACGATTTAAACGAATAATCACATCGCCGATTTCGCTCACGATATTCGGCTGTATGCCTTCAGTTGGCTCGTCTAAAATTAATAGCTTAGGATTTAACACCAAAGCCCGGCCTATAGCGAGCTGTTGCTGTTGCCCGCCCGATAAGTCGCCACCACGCCGGTTAAGCATTTGTTTTAACACGGGGAAAATATCAAAAATATGGTCGGGAATTTTTTTAATACCCAAACGCTTTGCCGCGCGTAAACCCACTTTAAGATTCTCTTCCACGGTTAATAACGGAAAAATCTCCCGGCCTTGCGGTACATAACCAATGCCTAACCCGGCGCGTAACTCAGGTTTAGCAAAAGCTAAGGCCTCACCATCAAAACGAATGCTACCGCTACGCACAGGAATAAGCCCCATCACCGCTTTTAATAAGGTCGTTTTGCCGACGCCATTACGTCCCATCAAACATAGACACGAACCTTTAGGCACATCTAAGCTTAAGTCCCATAAGGTATGGCTTTCACCGTAATACTGCTCTAATGCGTTAATCGTTAACATCATCCCCCCAAATACACTTGAATCACGCGCGGGTCGTTTTGCACTTCATCCATTGTGCCTTCGGTTAACACGCTGCCTTCATGCAACACAGTCACTTTACGCGCAATAGACCGCACAAACTCCATATCATGCTCGACCACGACTAACGAGCGCTCGCCTTGTAACGATAATAACAACTCTGCCGTACGTTCAATTTCTTGATGCGTCATACCGGCAATAGGCTCATCGACTAGCATCACTTTCGGGTCTTGCATTAACAACATACCGATTTCCAGCCATTGTTTTTGGCCGTGCGACAAAATACCCGCACGTTGTTTCGCTTGTGCGCTTAAGCCTATCGTAGCCAGTACCTCCTCGATTCTGTCGCGTTGACTAGGCGATAATTTAAACATTAACGTTGCCCAAGGGCTTTTATTCGTTGTTAAGGCTAATTCTAGGTTCTCAAATACGGTAAGCGCATCGAAAACGCTAGGTTTTTGAAATTTACGGCAAATCCCGGCTTGAGCAATTGCAGGCTCATCCATAGCCAACAAATTAATGGTTTGCCCAAAAAACACCGAACCGGTATCCGGTCGAGTTTTACCGGTAATCACATCCATTAACGTGGTTTTACCCGCGCCATTAGGACCGATTAAACAACGTAACTCACCCGCAGCTATATACAACGATAATTTATTTAATGCCTTAAAACCGTCGAAACTGACGCTGACATCTTCTAAATACAAAATCGTACCGTGCCGAGTATCTAAGCCTTCGACATATAAATGACTGCTACTATCAACGTTTTCAACCGGAGCACTATCAAGGCTTCTCATTGCTTGCGTCATCATGCGGAACACTCCTGTTTGTTGCGTTTCAATAAACCGACGATGCCGTTAGGTAATAACAAAGTCACGCCAATAAACAAGCCACCTAAAATAAATAACCAAGCATCAGGCAATAAGCCCGTCAACACCGTTTTACTGTAATTGACTAAGATAGCGCCTAAAATCGCTCCATATAACGTACCGCGTCCGCCAATAGCAACCCAAATAACGATTTCCAATGAGTTTAACGGTGAAAATTCGCTAGGATTAATAATGCCTACTTGTGGCACATACAACGCACCCGCGAGGCCTGCTAGCATAGCGGCAAACACAAATACCCATAATTTAAATAATTCGACTCTATAGCCTAAAAATCGTACCCGTGATTCTTGATCGCGGATGGCTGTCACTACGCGTCCTAGCTTGGTGTTGACCACCCAATGACACAACCAAAATCCAGCCATCAGCGCGATACCCGATAGCAACAATAACAGCGAACGAACATTATCTGATTGAATATTAAAGCCTAAAATATCTTTGAAATCGGTTAAGCCATTATTACCACCAAAGCCCATCTCATTACGGAAAAATGCCAGTAATAACGCATACGTCAACGCTTGAGTAATAATGGATAAATACACGCCAGTAACGCGTGAGCGAAACGCTAACCAGCCAAAAATAAACGCTAATGCACCCGGTGCTAACACCATCATTAACAACGCGTAACTAAAATTGTCAAAACCAAACCAATACCACGGTAGTTCTTTCCAATTTAAAAACACCATAAAATCAGGCAATACCGGGTCGCCATACACACCGCGCGTACCAATTTGCCGCATTAAATACATGCCCATGGCATAACTGCCTAACGCGAAAAATGCGCCATGACCTAATGCTAAAATACCGCAATAGCCCCAAACTAAATCCAACGATAAGCCCAATAAGGCAAAGGTAAAATACTTACCTAATAGCGATACGGTATAGGTTGAAAAATGCAGCGGCGAATCAACAGGGGTTAACATATTAAGCGCCGGCACTAAAAGGGTAATCAGCGCTAAGCTGGTTAATACCGCCGCACGAAACATATCCTGCCGGGCAAAGTTGAGTAAATTCATAATCAATCCTCAGGTATTTATTTAAGAATCTGCGGCTCTGCCTTTTTGTGGAAATAATCCACGCGGCCTTTTTTGGATAAATAAAATAATAAACACCAGCACTAAAATCTTAGCCAATACCGCACCGGCAAACGGCTCTAAAAATTTATTCGCAATACCGAGTGAAAATCCCGCGACTAACGTACCTAATAAATTACCGACGCCGCCAAACACCACAACCATAAACGAATCGACAATATAGGCTTGACCAAGATTAGGCCCGACATTGGTAATTTGGCTTAGCGCGACGCCAGCAACACCGGCAATGCCAGAGCCTAAGCCAAACGTCAACGCATCAACGCTATCGGTGGGAATGCCCATAGCTTTTGCCATGCGCCGATTTTGTGCAACAGCACGCACCTCTAAACCTAAGCGTGTACGTTTTAAGATTTGTAACAGTGCAACGAAGACGATTAAGCAAAACAATAAGATATAAAAACGATTCCAGGTTAATGATAAAAAGTCATTAATTCTAAACGAGCCACTCATCCAATCAGGCGTCGATACGCTACGGTTTAACGGGGAAAAAATACTTCTAACGGCTTGCTGTAAAAACAAACTGACACCGAATGTCGCCAATAAGGTTTCTAACGGTCTGCCATATAAAAACCGAATAATGCCACGCTCAATCGCAATACCGACGAGTGCTGAAATCACAAAAGCACAGGGAATCGCTAAGATAATCGACCAGCCAAGCTGATTCGGCATGAGCTGTTGAATGACATAAGTGGTATAAGCACCTAACATCATTAACTCGCCATGCGCCATATTAATCACCCCCATCACACCAAAGGTAATAGCAAGCCCAATCGCGGCAAGTACCAACACAGCACCTAAACTTAAGCCGAAAAATATCGTTTCTATGCCTGCATACAATTGAATTCTATGGTTAATATTAGCTAATGCAGCAGCGGCGAAATTACGAATATCGCTATCAGCTTCGCTAAACTCACCATTTTCATCTTGTTCAACCAAGGTATTTAAACGGTTGACCACTTCTTGGCTGTTATAACTTTTCAGCGACTCAATCGCTTGAATGCGTAGCGATTTATCATCGCTGTCTAAATCTTGTAACAACAACACCAGTTGAATAGCCTTACGCACCTCGGCATTTTGTTCAACACTAGCGCGTTGTTTTAATAACTCTAACGCTTGCTCATCAGCCTCCTTAACCATGTCGTTAATTGCCGCTAAGCGTTGTGACACATCGTCAGCGCCTAATTGCAAGCGATTAATCATACGGCGTAGCTGACTGCGTAATTTATTCGTTAAACTAATTTTACTGGCTTGATCGTGCACAATCACGCCCAAGCCTGCGCCAGTTAAGGCATCGGTCACTTGATAGTCTTGCTCGACATTTTCGCCAATAACGATTTTTTGGTCGCTTTTACGCACTAACAACTTGCCATCGAGCAAAGCTTGTAAAATAGGTAATAAGCGCTGATCGTTAAGCTCGGTTAATTCGGCTAACACTTGCTCGCGCTCAGCCATACTGCCTTGCGCTAACCGAGACAGCTCTGACGTTAACTGTGTATCAGCCTCGGGATTTTCAGTGGCTAAACCCAATACAGGCATGAGTAAACAGCTTAATAACATCCAATAGCGTATGAGTAACCTGCAATTCATAATTAATACCTATGTAGGTTGGGTTAGGCACTAGCCGTAACCCAACACAGTAGAAATGTTGGGTTACGCTTCGCTAACCCAACCTACGCATTGCTCAGACTAACTTAATAATTTTGACCTGAGCATTTTTTGGTTTTGGTATTGTAGTTACCGCAGTTAATTGGCGGTGTCCAATCGGCAATGATAGGTTTGCTTTCTGGTAAGAAATCCGACCAGGCATCACCATCAACCACTTTATTGGTTTGCCAAACAGTGACAAATTGACCATCATCTTGAATCTCGCCAATTAATACCGGTTTGCTGATATGGTGGTTAGGCAACATTTTTGACATACCGCCGGTAAGGTTCGGAAACTCAACGCCGATAATGGCTTTTTGTACCGCATCCGGGTCAGTCGTACCGGCTTTTTCTACCGCTTTCACCCACATGTTAAAGCCAATGTAATGCGCTTCCATAGGGTCATTCGTTACACGCTTTGGATTTTTAATAAACTCTTTCCAATCTTTAATAAACGCAGCATTTTTAGTCGTGTCCACGCTCATGAAATAATTCCATGCCGCTAAGTGACCAACTAATGGCTTAGTATCAATACCGGATAACTCTTCTTCACCCACCGAGAATGCGACGACAGGAATGTTCTCTGCCGAAATACCTTGGTTAGCTAACTCTTTATAAAACGGCACGTTGGCATCGCCATTAATCGTAGACACCACGGCGGTTTTCTTGCCGGTAGAGCCGAATTTTTTAATGTCAGCCACAATGCTTTGCCAATCCGAGTGACCGAATGGCGTGTAGTTAATCATGATGTCTTTTTTATTAACTTTCTTGGCTTTCAAATACGCTTCCAAGATTTTATTCGTCGTGCGTGGATAGACATAATCCGTACCGGCTAATACCCAGCGTTTAACCCCTAAATCGTTCATTAAATAATCCTGTCTCTTATACACATCTGACGCTGCCGACGA
>CAWUNX010000080.1:0-11188 GCA_963923905.1 uncultured Methylocucumis sp. | reverse complement strand
ACCAACGCCGCGCAGCATAGGTTCGTTTTTCTTTAATGCAGCAACGGTGTCTTCGTTATCGACTGCAAATGAAAAAGCAATCTGCAAAAACTTTATCGTATCGCTTTTAGGAAAATCGACCACAAACGGCTTGGTCATATCGAAAAATACTGCAGGCTCGCCGTGCTTCATTTTATGACCACCGCCATGCTCCTCTTGAGCTGCGGGTTCTGAACCCATTTGACTTTTCAAAACAAAAAATGCACCCACTCCACCTAGCACGACTAATAACAACGCCGAGACCACGATGATGATAATTTTTTTAGGTGACACTTTAGACGAACCTTCTGCGCTTTCATTAGCTTGTTCTGACATAAAAAATCCGGTAAGACAAGATATTAACAGCCGGTATTCTGCATTACCTGAATAAGAATTTCCAGCGATGCTTAGAGTTTTGCGTTTATCGCTTAAAACCAACGCGATAGAACAACAGAGTGAACCACGATGTTTTACTATCTACACCCAATGAGCCTGGCTACAATAATGGCTTTTTGAATCTTGCAGGACAGTTATGCGTTTTATTTTTCTTCCCTTAGTATTACTCACCTCATCAGCTTACGCGGGTCATTTGCTAGCGGCCGAAACTCAATCAATCGGTAGCAAAGCTGGCGAACAAACCGCTTACGCGGGCAGTACCTGGGCATCGGCATCAGCGGATGGCCGTTATATCTCAGTAACGGCAACGGCTGGTTTTCTACAACATGTCTTCCTATATGATCGTTATAACAAAACAACAAAAGATTTAACGGTCACAGGCAATAGCATTTCATTAGCCTCAGATTTAGCCGCTAACGGTAAAGTCGTCGCGTTTCAATCCATAGCCAGTAATTTAGTCACCGAAGATACCAATGGTCTGCCCGACATTTTCGTGCAAGATATTCAATCAGGAAAAAATCACTTAATTAGTCAAGCCAGCGATGGAACCGCAGCCAATGCCCAAAGCCACTTCGCCGCCTTATCAGGCGATGGTCAATGGGTCGCTTTTTCATCGTCAGCGTCTAATTTAGTCGCCAATGATAGCAATAATGCCGCCGACATCTTTTTACATGATCGCAAAACGGGCAAAACAACTCGCGTTAGCGTGTCTTCCTCAGGACAACAAGCTGAATCCGGCGTCAATAACGGTGTCGTCGACATATCGGCAAACGGACGCTATGTGGTATTTTCATCATTATCCGGCAATTTAGTCGCTGGCGATGCCAATAGCGAAGATGTTTTTATCCGAGACGTAAAACTTAACACCACGACACGCGCCAGTGTCCCCGTCAAAACCTCGGGAGGTTTTGATGGCAAAAGCACAACGCCATCGATTTCTTCCGATGGTCGTTATATTGCCTATTCTTCAGGCTCTAGCAAACTCACCGCTAATGATAACGACGATTTTAATAGCGATATTTTCGTCTACGACCGCACCAATAAAACCAATAGTAAAATTACTAAAAACGCCGATGGTCAGTCTATTTTGCCAGTGATTTCTGGCGATGGGCGCTATATCGCGTTTTTCTCCTCAGCCACTAATTTAGTCGCTAATGACAGCAACAATGCCTGGGATAGCTTTGTTTACGACCGTAATACCGGTAAAACCACGCGTATTAACGTTACACCGACCAACGGACAAAGCACTGGAGATATTACATTTTTACAAGCACGCCCTGCTTTATCAGCCGACGGTCGTTTTATTGCCTTTGAAACAGGCGCTAAAGACATTACCACTGACGATACCGATAGTGCTTATACTGACGTATTTTTGCGCGACATGCTTAGCAATAAAGCCAAAACTGCCAATATCAGCGTTTCCGCGACTACCCCCGCCAACGTAAGCAAAAACCAAGCTTTTAACATGACACTGACGATTTCAAACCTAGGACCTAATACCGCCACGCAAACCAATGTGTTTATCAATTTACCCAGTTATTTAACGCTTATATCCGTCACGCCTAACCAGGGTCAATGTGTTAAAAGCGCAGTTAGCGTATGCCGTTTAGGCTCATTAACTAGCGATGCAGCAACAACAGTGACAGTTAAAGCAACTGCGCCAGCATTTGCAACAACGATTAATCTGTCTGCAACAGCGCAATCAATAGAAAAAGACAGTAGCGTGAGTAATAATTTTTTAACAAAAGCGGTTGTTGTGAAGTAAAAAGTATAAAAGACGATAGCCAGCATATTACGCCGAATGCTGGGCAATACGCTGGCTGTCAAAGCTTAATTTTATTCTAGCTCATAGGGCTATATACTTTAGCAGGGACAGGGTATTTAGGGTGACAGAAAACTGCTCCTGCGTTTTCTGCATTCACCACATCCTTGTGGTTCCAGGTGTTGGCAGCAGGGATGCTGCCATCAAGCCTACAGGGATGTATTTACGGCGTCCTGCACTCTGAATACCCTGTCCCGCCTTACGCTAGTAACCAGCTCATAGTAAATTCTGCACCGGAAGCCACGATAGCCATAGTTAGTGTTCTGCAGGTAAATTCGCCGCGTAAATCGTCAATTTTAATTCCATATCAGCAAGGTTTTCGTAAACGGGTTTTTTTCCAGAAAGCCGTTCACTTTCCGCCAAAATCACATCGACGCCCGAACCTCGTCTATCCATTAAATATTCACGTCCTAGGCCTGAATCGCGGACAAGGTAGTAACGGGAAAACAAACTCGACAACACTTCGTTGCGGGGTATAGACATCATTTGCATCGTTTCAACAGTCATTGAATTAGGCAATGAACCAGGAGAATACAACTCCAATCGGTCGGAAAATAAATGCAAGCGGATGCGTCCTCCCCAAATTGAATAATCACGATGAGCGACCGCATTAACAATAGCCTCAAATATTGCGCGCAAACTGTATTGTGGATAATCAACTCTGCCCAATGCTTTGCGAGCAGGAATTTTCATGTTCAGGCGGACAAAATCGAAAGCATCCCAGATTTGCTTATCTAGTGGGCCTGAAAAATCTTTTGCATCTAATTGATCTTGAGGATCATTTCTGCTGCCGCTGTAGGCAACTGCCTGAATATACGCAGAGGGTAACCAGCGCGTAGGATTAACCGTGCACAGTAATACACCTACGATGGACAAATGTAATTGACCCTCAAATTCACTCAGTAAATGCAAGCGTCGTAATTGCTGCTCTTCCGAACCTTCGCCTTTTTTTATGAAAGCACGAGATAAAAAACTATCGAGAGTTTCTACAGAAGTACCCGGTACGGCCTGTTCTTCAAACCGGATAATTCGGGACTGGCTACGTTGCTGAAAGAGACGTGCCAGTACGTCTGGCTCCATTTCACGCTTAGCGTCAAGAACACGCTTGAAATAACCATTTGGGCTTTTATGAACCATTAAGCTGCGTGGAACTTTTAGGATAATAACGGGGCGCAATTGTCCTGTAGTGTCAGGTAACTCAATATGCTCCGAATAGACATCTAACGGAGGCTTAATCCGCGTCTGGCAAATTTCGGACAACCATTTTTCTACGGTATCCAACGCGGTGTAGTCAATCCCAGTAATTTCTTTGGTTTTATCATCAACACCTAACACCAATATTCCGCCATTTGCATTTGCCATTGCTGCCAATTCATCAGCCAAACCCTCAGCATGAGGACCTTCGACTTTATGGCTGCTACGCATGACGATTCGTTTTAACTCCAGTGACGAATCCTCCCCCAATCTAATACGTTTTAACCAGTCATCTGCCGTCATGAGCTCTGTCCTTTTAAATCTTCAAGAATACGCTTAAATAATATTGCCGAGGACATCCATAAACCCATTAAGAAATCGTTGGCAGCCCCAACCCTGCATGGCTTACTTTCCTCGTGGTGTATTTCTCATCAAGGACATCAACGCCGCTGCATTACACCGATAAGGCGACTCACCTTGGCATACGCCCCAATACTGACCCGACTCCCCTTCATTACTAGGCTTCCAGGTCTCGGAAAACGCTTCAAACACCGTAGCCGAATAGCCTTTTTCCGCGAATAATGCCAATGTTGAGTTAATAACCAGCGCTTGGTTAGCTAACCCAGCTACGGCGCATTGTTGCCTAGTATAGGGATTAGTGATGGCATAATTCTCCGGCGCATTAGGCCAACCAAATTCAGTAATAACCACTTCTTTCCCAGGATTAGCGCGGCGCACCTCTTCTAAACGTTCTAAGTGAAATTGCGCTGCTTGCTGAGCAGAGACACACGAATGAATCGACGAAAATTGGTTTTCCCACCAGGGAAACACATTAATACCTATCCAATCGACTTGAGCTGAAAAACTGGTTGGCGCGCAAGGTTGCTGACGATTACACCATTCCCACCAAGTATCTATCGTAGTCACCGGTTGGCTTAGCTTAGCTTCACGCATAGCTTGAAGACATCGACTAATCTCACTGTCATAGCGATAATCATGCCGTGTTCTCACTTCTGAACCACAACTTAAGCGCATAATGGTTTTATCGTATTTACGGGCTAACGCAATCGCGCTAGAAATTGACTGCGAATTAACCTCTACATCTTTATCAAGCCAAACAATGGCAATAACGCTTAACTGACGTTGCATAGCCGCCTCAACGACGTACTCTAACCCGTTAATCACACCATACGTCATTATGCAGCGAAACGGTGTATCGGCGACTAGCTTATCTAATAAAGTATCAATTAGTTGTTTAGACGGCCTGGCACCAAAATCGGGTGTTAAACCGCCGACATAAGGGCTAAACGCTAAGCAACGCATAGGCTTGCCATCAGCAAACGTCTGAAAGCTAATAAGCAAACCTATCAATATTCCTAGCCACTTCGACAAACTCAACATAAAAACCTTAAAGTAAAACAACGCCTAATATTTTTGCTGATTGGCTTCGCCTATACTTCTATGATTGTTAGCCGATAGCAACAACTCGTGAATCAATCATAGCTTAGAAGACACGCACCTTGGGCAAAATCAGGCAGTAAGGTAGAATAGTGATGTGCTATGCGTACAGCGTCGCAAAATAGACGCACCCAACAGGCTTAATCTCAACCCTTCACTAACCGAGGACTACATGAAAAAAACACTATTATTAGCCGCTTTGTTAACACTATCAGGCAACGTGTTAGCAGGCACAGAACATTATGTCTTGCGTGATGGTAATCATGTGCAACATTTAAAAATAACCACTAGCGCTGATGATATTCATGTAACAGCCGATGTCGATTATGCCCCAGACGCCAACGATAAAGACAGCAAAACATGCTCGGCTGAAATCATAGGAAAAGCCAAAACCGTCGCTGAAAATTTGCTCAGCTTGAAAAAGCATTCTGAAAGTGAGGCGAGCTATTGTGAATTAACCATTAGCTTATCGCCAACTGGCGCAAAAGTTCAGCAATCTCAAGATTGCGACAATTTCGTCACTCCGCCGTGCCATTTTTCTAGCGGCGACAAAGAACTCGTAAAAATAAAATAATATCAGTCACTATTGATTCCCAAACTCGATTTGGGAATCAATAAGACAACACCTTAAGTTACGCGCTGACAGTAAAAGCATCGCAATAAATCTGATTCAGCGCTACCCCTTTCAGATAAGCGCTACGCTGAGTTTGTTTCACCATCTCAGGATGACCACATAAGAACACCTGCCAACCTTTTAGACTTGTGCGGTTTTGCAACGCCAAGTCATGTGCCCGACCTTTAACAAAATCCTGCGCTTGCCAAGAACCCGATACGCAAGGCGTATAGTGAAAGTGCTTATATTGAGCCGCTAATGCCTTTAATTCATCGATTAAATAAAGGCCTTCTCTATCGCGGCTGCCATGAAATAACTCAATGGTACCAGAGTGGCCTTGCGCTAACGCATCATGAATAACGCCATACAGCGGTGCTAACCCTGTACCAGTGCCAATTAATAGCAAGGGCTGTTGCTTATCCTCACATTGATAATAACAGCCACCTTGAGCCGAACTTACCTTAACAGCATCGCCGGGCTTAAAATCCTCAAAAACCCATGTGCTAAAGCGACCGTTAGGTAATTTACGGATATGAAATTCAATTATCGGCTCAGAGCTAGGTTGATTAGCTATTGAATAGCTGCGAATTAACCCATCACCTCGTTGCAAATTTACAAATTGACCAGCACGAAAGGGTATTAACGTCTCGGTGCGCAATATCAGATGCATAATATCAGGTGCTAATAAGGTTTTAGCTACCAATACGGCCGTCACATAGCCTACCCCATGGCCTGGTATGGCAATAGTCATATCACCCTCAACCGGGCATGAGCACGCTAAAAAATAGTTTTGTTGCTGTTGATAAGCGGCTAAACCCGCTTGCGCTGAAGTGGGTGGCGACACATCCAAGCTTTGCAATAGACACGCTTGACACAGACCTTGCCGACAACCATAAGCAGCCGGTATCCCAGCTTTTAATAAGGCTTCTAATACCGTATCACCTGCGTTAGCAGCAATAGCTTTTGTGCCAAAAGTAATCGTTGGCATGTGTCGCTCCTAAACTTATTTGCCTAGCACATCGTTACGTGTGCTTTCAGCAAGTGCTAAGACTTGCTCTAACAGATTTTCTGGTGCATTTAGCTCCACCAACGTCGCTTTTAAATGCTCCATAACCGCATCAAAATGGCTATCATCCAAGCCCATTTTCACCAAGCGCTCATGACCTTTACGCATATCTAACCCGCTGTAATGAATAGGACCGCCAAATACCATCGTCAAAAATGCTTTTTGCTTAGCCGCTTGTTGAACCATATCGACATTATCGAAAAAACGATTAATGCGATAATCATCTAACACTTTGCGGTAAAAAATATCGACGGCCGCATTAACCGCCGCCTCACCACCTAATTGTTCAAATAAGCTTGCATTACTTGTTTCTTGTGACTCGCTCATTATTGACTCCTGAAAGTTATTGTTATTATCTTGTGCAAACCGCAACTGTTTAACGTAAGCCATCGCTTACCAGAGAAATTTTAGGTCATGCATCCGACTTTTGCAATATTTTACTTTCAAAAGTTTTTTATGATTAAACACTGAAATATAACTGCCCATAGCGTCACGCGCGGACGCCGAAATCAGCAAATACAAGACAGAGAATTTCCATAGACCGTGCGTTAAGCTATTATTTTGCTTGCACATTTTTTGAAGCTGTGTATAGTTGCTTCGGCTCAAACGAGCCTAGGTTTTTGGCCGAACAAGAATTACTACTAAAACAGAGAGGAATAGCAATGAGTTTCGATGTTAAACGCATGATTCAATTCGAACACAATATCGGCAGTAAAGAAAAACAATACCGCTTATACGGAGGCATTGCATTAATAGCCGTTTCGATATTCACCGCCTGGATTCCGTTATTAATTATTGGCTTAATACTGACTGCAACAGGTTTTTTTGGCTGGTGCCCTGCTTATTCCGGCTTAAACAAAAACACCTGCACACCGACCAGCACCGACGATACGGCAGCTAATGGTTAAACAATGAAGACTACAAGGATGTAGTTTTCTTTAATCCTTTTCCCTATGAAACTCACCCTCTAATACTTGAGATTGTCCCGCCTGATGCTTTCCTTGACTAAACATCACTGACGTTACTATATCGCTATTCTCGATTAAGAACTGGGCTAATGCTCGGCGTAATGCAGGAATCAAGCAAATAAAACCCAGCACATCGGTGATAAATCCGGGTGTTAACAGTAATACGCCACCTAATAAAATGATTGGGCCCTCAATGATTTCATAAGCGGGTATGACACCTTGCGCCATACTTTGCTGAAAACGCTGAAAAGTAGCCAAGCCTTGTTGTTTTAACAGATAGGCGCCTAAAAATGCTGTACTAACGACTAAGAAAATCGTTGGCATCGCTCCGATGATACTACCGACTTCTAGTAACAAATAAATTTCTGCAAATGGAACAATTAACAAAATTAATAGTAAATATCGAAACGGATTCATAAGTTGCTCTGGTCTAAACCTTAAGGCGTAATAGTTCGGTCATAATCCAATTAATATAAGGGTAATCGGGCTCAATTTCTAGGATAATATTGCTTTTAATCTGATGAGGGGTTCGCCATGTCTGCCTACCAAATGATTTATTGCACCTGCCCGGACAAAGAAAGTGCTAAAAAGCTTGCAGGGTTATTAGTGACTAAGAAACTCGCAGCTTGTGTCAATATTATGCCCGGCATTACGTCAGTTTATAGCTGGCAAGATCAAATAGAGACGACACAAGAACATTTATTACTAATCAAAACTCGTGCCGATAATTACTCACAGATAGAAACAACCTTATTCAAACATCACCCCTACGAAGTGCCTGAAATTGTAGCCGTAAACATTGAACGCGGATTACCTGAATATTTTGAATGGATAGATTCATGCCTGTCATAAAAAGCACGCTCTTTATCTTATGGTTAACGTTTTGCCAATCGGTGCTAGCTCTCAGCCAGGCAGAACTTATCCCACCTAAAGCAGCGTTTACTCTCTCTGCCCAAGCATTAAATGCTGAGCAATTAGAACTTAATTGGCAAATTGCTGATGGTTTCATGGTTTACCGCAATAACCTTAAGATTCAGTCTAAAACCGATGCGGTTGAATTCGGTGCGGTACTGTTTCCAACGGGTACGATTAAACAAGATGAGTTATTAGGAACGGTTGAGCATTATCATCACCAGTTAAAAGTCACCGTTCCTTATACCAATCAAGCTCGCTTAAGCCAAATGCAGGTTTTTGTGCAATACCAAGCCTGCTCCGAGCAAGGCGTTTGCTATCCACCCCAAAAACAAACCATACCTGTCTCACTGCCACTGCCGGTCATTAAAGCTGCAAGCGACCCGTTAAGCAGTTTAGTAAAAAGCTTTTCTGGCTTTAAAACCAATGCCAATAGCGAGTTATTACCACCCGACCAAGCGTTTCAATTTTTCGCTTCGGTAAAAAACGCGAATACACTGCATGTAAATTGGGTTATTGCAGACGCTTATTATCTCTACCGTGAAAAAGTGCAACTTGCATTACTTGGCGCGGATGGCGTGGAGCTAGGCTCGTATCAAATCCCACATGGCACACCCAAAGTGGATGAAGCCTTTGGGCAAGTTGAGATTTTTCATAACGAGCTAGCTTTTGATGTTCCTTTAGTTAGAAGCAATAAGACACCTTTTTCGCTTAAACTAGAAGCCAAATTTCAAGGCTGTGCCGACCGTGGCGTGTGCTACCCGCCTATGAGCAAAACACTAACCCTTGCATTGCCTGAAATAGCCGAATTATCACAAACGGCGTCTAGCCCTATACCACCTGCTATCTCTGAACAAGACGAAATCGTTAACTCACTACACCACGACAATATAGCTATTGTCATTGCCAGCTTTTTTGGCTTTGGCTTGTTATTGTCGCTAACGCCGTGTATTTTTCCGATGATTCCCATTCTGTCAGGCATTATCGTCGGCCATAACAAACAGCTTTCCGTCATGCGCGGCTTCATGTTGTCGTTAAGTTATGTATTGGCGTCAGCACTCTCTTATGCAGTTTTTGGCGTCATTGCGGCGCTGTTTGGCAGTAATTTACAAGCATTTTTCCAACAAACCTGGATTATTGTTGCCTTTAGCTCACTGATGGTAATTCTGTCATTAGCGATGTTTGGCTTTTATCATTTAGAGCTGCCTAAGTCATTACAAGCCAAATTGCACAACTCAAGCGAGAGACACCGAGACGGCTCTCTTTGGGGCGCCGCGATTATGGGCGCATTATCGTCACTGATTGTAGGTCCTTGCGTTGCCGCACCGTTAGCCGGCGCATTGATTTTCATTGGGCAAACCGGCGATGTTATCTTAGGATTCAGCGCCTTGTTGGTCATGGGCTTAGGTATGGGCGTCCCACTGCTCATCTTAGGTGCATCAGCAGGAAAATTGTTACCCAAAGCGGGCGATTGGTTAAACGCAACCAAAGCTGTGTTTGGCGTTATTATGTTAGCGGTAGCTATTTGGATGTTAAGCCGTGTAATACCGGCAGAAATTGCCATGTTACTCTGGTCGTTATGGCTTATTTTGCCATCGATTTATTTATCTGCGTTAGACCCCCTGCCTCCACATAGCAGTGGCTGGCGTAAATTGTTTAAAGGCATAGGCTTGGTGATGCTTGTTTATGGCTTGTTATTACTAATCGGCTTTAGCTTAGGTAACCACAACCCGCTCGCACCACTACAAGGCATAGGCATTAACAAGACAGCCCAAACAGCAGGCGTAACCTTTCAACGCGTGACGACTCTGGCCGAACTCAATCAACGCATAGCAGAAGCTAGTGCTAAGCAACAACCTGTGATGTTAGATTTTTATGCTGACTGGTGTATCTCGTGTAAAGAAATGGAAGCCTATACCTTTACTGACGCAACCGTTAAACAAGGATTAGCGAAGTTTTTATTATTACAAGCTGACGTCACGGCAAATTCTGCTACCGATCAAGCCTTGCTAAGCTACTTTAAGTTAATAGGCCCGCCGGCTACGCTATTTTTCGACCGTAATGGTCAAGAGCTTAGCCAACAGCGTGTAGTAGGCTATCAAGATGCTAAAACGTTTGCCAAAAACCTAAGCCAACTTTCGCTATGAAAAAAACAGCTTTATACCTCGCTGTTGCCATTATCGCTTGCGCGCTAGGTTTCACGCTAGCACAACATCGCTTAGCAACAACACCGGTCGCGACTGTATTAAGCGCGTTTTCATTGCCCGATTTAACTGGACAAATGCAAAACAGCCAACAATGGCAAGGTAAAATTCGGTTAATTAATTTCTGGGCGACCTGGTGTCCACCCTGCCGCCAGGAAATTCCAGAGTTAAATCGTTTGCAAAAAGCACAAAGTGCAAAAAACCTTGTAGTCTTAGGTATTGCCATCGATAACGAGTCTGATGTTGTAGATTTTATTAAAACCTCCCCCATAGCCTACCCTGTTTTATTAGCACCAAGCCAAGGCATGGCGTTATCACAACAAATGGGTAATTTACTGGGCGTCATTCCGTTTTCGGTGTTAATTGATGAACAAAATATCATCCGCCATGTTTGGGCGGGCGAAGTGACGCAACACGCTGTCGAGCAAGAGTTACAAGCTTTAATGTTGCCCATAAACAATGCTACTAAGTAAATAGTTAACTGTAACTACTCAGCCCGACCAAAAACCGCTATAGTAATAGCATGAAAATCAACCG
>CAWUNX010000079.1:0-11278 GCA_963923905.1 uncultured Methylocucumis sp. | reverse complement strand
GCGATTAGATGCAATAACCAGCCAGTAGCTTAAAGCCCCGATAATTAACAGGAAATAGGCTAAGACTAGGCTGTGCTGTTTTAGCCGCGTCAGTATTCTAGGAGGCTTGGATGTCTTCATTTACGGTCGTTTTTGTAGGCGGCTAGGGCATCTTCTAGGTTGTCATACCAGTCGGCTTGACCATTGTGTAAGTAAATACCTGCTGTACAAAACTGTTTTAACGTGCCTTCGCCATGCGATACCATGATTAAGCTGGATTGTCCGACTAAGTTTTTAAATGCATCGGCGGCTTTTTTTTTGAATGCGGCATCCCCTGTTGCAGTGACTTCGTCTGATATATACACGTCGAAATTAAACGCTAGCGATAAGCCAAACTGTAGGCGAGAGCGCATACCTGATGAATACGTTCGGATGGGCTCATCAAACGCCGCGCCAATTTCAGCGAAATCTTGGATAAAAGCGAGTTTTTCTTCAATATCGGATTCGTGCCCATAAATGCGACAGACAAATTTGGCGTTTTGTCTGCCGGTTAACGAACCTTGTAAGCCACCACCAAAGCCCATAGGCCATGATACCCGGCAACGTCGTTCAATACTGCCTTTCGATGGATAGTCAGTGCCGCCAATTAAGCGTAATAGTGTCGATTTCCCTGCGCCATTACGTCCAACTAAGCCTACGCTAACGTTTTTAGGGATAACAAATGAAATGTCTTTCAAAACCCACTTGCCCGGGCCATGAGTAGTTTGGTAGCGTTTATAAACCTGGTCAACAATAATCATTTGGTTTTCATCGCTTGCTCAAAACGTCTATGTAAGGCTAAACCGAAAAAAAATGTGATAATCGCGCATAAATATAAATAGCTTAGCTCTAATCCGGGTACAGGGTGATAATAGGCTGAGAAATACCCTCGCGCCCCTTCCGTGCCATGTAATAATGGATTAATCAATATCCAGCTTCGATAAGGTTCAGGAATATTTGCTACTGGGAAGATAACGCCTGAGGTGAGATATAAAAATCTGCCAAAAAAATCGAGTGCGATATTTACCTTTGGAATCAATTCTATTGTGACCGATGTAATTAGCCCATACCCTACACCCATTAACCACATGCCAAAATAATCAACTAAGGCAAGTAAAGGTTCGTCTGGGATTAAGTTTAAGCCAAAAAAACTTGCGCCTAAACCTAAACATACGGCGATTAATAGCGTGATAAAGCCTTCTAAGAAGCCCCGGACGAATAGGGTGTCGGCTATTTTTACCTGCCTATAAGTAAATAGGCCTCGGTTAGCATTAACCGCGTTTTGCACTTGTTTATAGGTTCTTTGGAATACTAAATTAAATGTTATTCCAATGATTAGCCATGACGGAGTATCCATACCGCTGACGGTGCGCATACGAATAAAAGTGAACAGTAATATCAAGACTGTAATATGCAATAAAGGCTCTAGTAGCAACCAAACCCAGGCAATACGCCCAGCCGAAAGACGCGTATTTGCTTCGCGCAAAAACAAGGCATTCCATACCGATATGGTGATGGATAATGCTGATCTGGGGTGTTCATAATCGTATTGCATTATTACATCTTGTAAATACGCCAGTCAGGCGGGTGGTAACGATTTGATTCCGGTTATCATTAATCGTCCCAAAAGTTCGCGCACAGCAACCTGATTCTACTGTGCGCGAACTTTTGGGACGATTAATAATTCCAATCAGTAAGTTATTAATTGTTTCATAAGTAATCGCAAGACCAATTTTTTAAATTTATGGCGCGATTACTTATGAAACAATTAATATGCCGTTATCAGGCTGGATTTGTTTAAACTTAGAGGAACTATTGAACTTGTTTCTTCATAGTGTGCAATCTTATGATGGGAAAATCAACTTAAAATAGAATTTAGTTGACATTTTAATTTTAACTAGATGAATTCAATATGGATTTGATATTTGACGTTGTTGTATATCGGGTGAATTATTCACCCGATATACAGTAAAAAAACAAAACAGTTTAGCTCAAGCTTTTGCTTGCTACTTCGTATAAATCGCGGGAAATATGCTCTGTCGCGATGATGCGCTCTAATTGGGCAATCATTAAGGCTTGCCGGCTGTCGTCATAGCGCCGCCAAGTCGTTAGAGGATTTAACATGCGTGAGGCAAGTTGCGGGTTTAAACTATTTAACTCAATGATAATATCGCTGAGCAGTTGATAGCCGGTACCGTTTGCGGCATGAAAATGCAACGGATTACCTTGGCTAAATGAGCCAATTAAGGCACGTACTCTATTCGGTGTTTTTAAATCAAACGCAGGGTGTTTTAGTAGCGTTAACACTGTGTCATAGGTATCAAGGCCAGGGCTAGAGGCTTGTAGCGAAAACCACTTGTCAATAACCAAAGGTTCGTGCTGCCATTGTTGGTAAAAATCCATTAAACATTGCCGTCTTGCATAATGTGGATTATTAACCATTACCGATAAAGCCGCCATTTGGTCGGTCATGTTTTTGGCGGTTTTAAACTGTTGGTGTGCCCAGTTTTTAGGTGCCGCATCATCGAGTGTTGTTAAGTAATGTAGGCAGGTGTTTTTGATGCGTCTGCGACCGATGGCTTCTGCATTAAAACAACCTGATTCGTCTCTATGCTGATTTAAATACCAAGTTTGTAGTGCTTGCTGTAAGTGCTCAGCTAAGGTTTTTGTGACGAACTCGCGCGCTTTATGAATCGCGACGACATCAATAATAGGCATTTGCTCCGCTAAATAAGTCTCAGACGGTAAACTCAGTAAAAGCGAGAAATAGGATAAGTCGTGCCAGGATTGCGCTAATAAATTCTGGAACGCATCAATTAGAATAGGATTAAGTTTTAACGTAACACCGTTTTGTATATCGTTAATTAATCCTAAAATGACTTGGGTTGAGAGTTGTTGCCCCGCATCCCAGCGGCTAAACGTGTCGGTGTCATAATTGAGTAAAAATGCCAGCTCATCTAGGCTTCGTTCCATGACCAGTTTTACCGGTGCCGAGAATCCTCGCAGCAACGACATGACTGGTTGTTCTTTAATATCACTAAAAACATAAGTATGGTTTGCTTGGGTTAACTCTAAAATGAGCTCGTCCGCTAAAGCTGTGTTTGGGTTAATTTGGCAAGGAATAGGCGTGCCTTGCCTACCGATTAAGCCAAACCGGACTGGAATATGCATAGGTTTTTTAACATGTTGTCCTGGGGTCGCTGGACAATGCTGGTGGATATTAAGCGTTAGCGATTGCGCTGTTGCGTCATAGTCGCTGGTGACGGTGAGAATAGGGGTGCCTGCTTGTGTGTACCAGAGTTTGAATTGCTCTAGGTCGATGGGATTCGTTGCTGTCATAGCTAGGACAAAATCATCACAAGTTACCGCTTGGCCGTCATAATGAGCAAAATACCAATCGCAACCTTTTCTAAAGCCTTGTTCACCTAGTAACGTATGCAGCATACGCACGACTTCTGCGCCTTTTTCGTAGACGGTTAGCGTGTAAAAGTTATTAATCTCAATATAGGCGTCAGGACGTACAGGATGCGCTAATGGTCCGGCATCTTCGGCAAATTGCCGGGTGCGTAAGTTAATGACATCTTCTATACGTTTTACCGCTTTTGAGGTGCGATCAGCGGTGAATTGCTGATCGCGAAATACGGTAAAACCTTCTTTTAGGCTTAGTTGAAACCAATCTCGGCAGGTAATGCGGTTTCCAGTCCAGTTATGGAAATATTCATGTGCAATGACGCTTTCAATATGTTCATAATCATAGTCTGTAGCGGTGTCGGGGCGTGCTAAGACAAATTTGGTGTTAAAAATATTTAGCCCTTTGTTTTCCATTGCACCCATATTGAAATGGCTGACGGCAACAATCATATACAAATCTAAGTCGTATTCACGACCATAGACTTCTTCGTCCCAGGCCATAGAATATTTTAACGATTGCATGGCATGTGCGCACTTGTCACGGTCATGCGGTTCGACGAAAATCTCTAAGTTGATAAGACGCCCTGATTGCGTCGTATAAGTATCGTGTATACACTCAAGTTGGCCTGCGACTAAGGCGAATAAATAACACGGCTTGTTGAAAGGGTCTTGCCAACTTACCCAATGTTTATTGTCGCTTAGCTCACCAGAGCCGGTTTTATTGCCATTCGATAGCAGTACGGGATAACGCTGCTTATCTCCGATAATCGTTGTGGTATAACGCGACATGACATCAGGGCGATCTAGGAAATAAGTTATTTTTCTAAAACCTTCCGCTTCGCATTGTGTGCATAACATGCCATTCGACAAGTACAAACCCTCTAACGCGGTATTAGCTTTAGGGTTAATACTATTTTCGATGGTTAAAGTGAACTCGCGCTGTTGTGGCACATTAGCGATGATTAACTGTTCATCGGTTTGTAAATAATCAGGGTGTGATAACGTTTGTCCATCAAGCGCAACGCTATGTAACACTAAGTTTTCCCCCATTAATACCAAATCGGCATTATCCGAAGTTGAACTTGGGTTTCTAACCAGGGATAACTGAGTTTTGACTAGCGTGCTATCTTCAGTTAAATCAAATGTTAAATCGACGGTGTGAATCAGATAATCAGGAACTTGGTAATCTTTTAGGAATATCGTTTTAGGATTAGCGTCACGCATAGTGAACCTATTGAGCTGTGTGAGTTGATGCTTGGCTTTTGGCGGCGTAAATGACCACCATCGTCCAAGCACTTATAAAGCATAAACCACCGATAGGCGTAATCATGCCTAACCAGCGAAGATTGAGCATAGCCAGTAAATACAAGCTACCCGAAAATAAAATAATCCCTGCTAGCATGATTGCACCGGCGCGGATTAATAGCGTTGACGTTGGTGTTTGTTGAGTAAGCATATGCAACAGAATTAAACCTAAGCCATGCCAGATTTGGTAATGTACGCCTGTTTGGTAAGCGTTAAGCAATTCAGGCGTAATAAGCGCTTTTAGGCCGTGCGCACCGAATGCGCCGAAAATGACACCAGTTAATGTCGCTATGCTACCCCATAATAAAAACGGTGTTGCCATTAATGTTCCCGAAGTCTAGGAATAAGCTGCACAAGATTACACGGCTTAGTGCGGTAATCGAGTTGTTCTTTAATTAAATGCTCCCAAGCCGTACGACAGGCGTTAGGTGAGCCGGGTAAGCAGAAAATATACGTGCCGTTGGCCACTCCGGCAACAGCACGTGATTGTATCGTTGAGGTTTTTATATCTTGATAAGACAACATACGAAACACCTCGCCAAAGCCATCTAAAGTTTTATCCAATAGCGGCGCTATAGCCTCTGGTGTACCATCCCGCCCTGTTACACCTGTACCTCCCGTTGTGATAATAATGTCAACAGCAGCGTCGGCGATCCAATTTGAGATCGCCGCCCGTATCTGATAGATATTATCCGGCACAATCGTTTTGGCAATGACATGATGACCAGCTGTTTCTATGCCTTGTTTTAACACCTGGCCGGACTTGTCATCGGATTCGCTACGGCTATCTGATATGACCAGAATCGCGATAGCAAGCGGTATAAACGTTTGTGCTTCAGTCATGGTAAAACTCAAAAGTAGTGATTAGCAAAGGTAAGTTCACTTTAACATCAAAAAGAAGCCATCTTGACCTCGTTGTATATTGATTAATAAGCCCGTGCTGGGATTAATAACTTGTTTGAACTCATTGAGGTTATGGACGCGGTATTGATTGGCTGAGACGATGACATCACCCGGGCGTAAACCTACACGCCAAACTTCTGAACTGGTATCGATTTTTTCAATTAATACGCCTTCAACTTGATTTTTGGGCGAGTCACTTAAAATCGTGCCGCGCAGTTTTTTATGTAACTTTTCACCTGCGATTTGCGCGCGCTCAGGTTTACCTATTTTGGCAACGACTTTGCGCTTTTCATTGCCGTGATAGTATTCTAATTCTACATCATCGCCGACTTGCAATAACCCTATAATATTGCGTATATCATGGCTATTTTTAACGGCTTTACCATTCGCACTGACAATAATATCGCCCGGTTCTAAACCGGCTTTCGCTGCGGGTGAATTACTTTCGATACGGCTAATGACCGCACCTTGTTTGTTTTCTAAATTAAATGCATTGACCAGGTCGGGTGTTAAGTCTTGTGAGGTAATGCCTAATAAGCCACGTCTTACTTCGCCGTGTTTAATTAATGAATCTTTGATAGACATCACCATATTTGACGGGATTGCGAAGCCTATGCCAACGTTGCCACCGCTAGGTGCTAAGATAGCTGTGTTCATGCCGATTAACTCGCCACGTAAGTTTACTAAAGCGCCGCCCGAATTGCCTGGGTTAATCGATGCATCGGTTTGGATAAAGTCTTCGTAGCCTTCTATGCCTAAACCAGAACGGCCTAAGGCGCTAATAATACCTGAGGTGACTGTTTGTCCTAAGCCGAATGGATTACCGATAGCGACGACGAAATCGCCGACTTTAAGCTGGCTAGAATCAGCAATAGGTAGTTCAGTTAAATGGTCAGAGGGAATGCGTATCGCGGCGACGTCAGCTTCTGGGTCTGTGCCTACTAGCTCGGCGTTGAGCTGACGACCATCGTTTAGCGTAACTGTTATCTTGTCGGCTTTATCAATCACATGGTTATTCGTTAACACTAAACCTTGGCTCGCATCAATAATAAAACCTGAGCCTAAGCTATTTTTTTGCTGTTGTTTTGGCAAATTATAAAAATGTCGAAAGAAAGGGTCTTGTAATAGGGGATTGTCGTTGATTTGAATATTAGTGGATGTTGAAATATTAACAACCGCAGGCATACTGCGTTCCAGCATCGGTGCTAAGGACGGCAGCGGTTGGTTGTTAACTGAGAACGGTAAATCGGCATAACAAATCTGACTTAAGGCTAGCAAAGCAGGACATAATGCTTTGGCGTAGGTGCTGAAAATTAGTTGTTTCATAGATAATCCACAGTAGTAGTTAATCGGGCATGATAGACAATATATGTCTTAAATTGTTTAATACAAGAGTGGTTGTTTGCGTGAAGTGAAACATTTAATGCCAAACTTAGTATTCGCGTAAACTGTATAAATCCTAATCATTTTAGTAAAGAGGTGAAAAATGGCTACCATTGCAGATCCTATTGTAGGTACTTGGTATAAAGACTTAGAAAATAATCTGACGTTTAAGGTTATTAATATTGAGGAGAACGACGATTCTATCGAAGTTCAGTATTTAAACGGCGATATTGGCGAATACGACCATGATAGCTGGTATGGCTCTACGTTTGACTATATTGAAGACCCCGAAGATTGGAGTGCGCCGTATGACGAATTAGAAGAAGATGATTTAGGTTATAGCGACCCAGATAGTCATGGACCTAGCGCTGACGACATGGACATCGATGATTTCTTAGACGAGGAATAAATAAACCATGAAAATGGGTAAACAAGAGTTTTTGGATTGGCAATCTAAGCGTATTACGTTGCTTGCAATGTCTGGCGCGGGCAAAACAACCTTAGCGAATAAGTTACCAAAATCTAAATGGTTTCATTATTCGGGCGATTACCGTATTGGCACTAAGTATTTGAAAGAACCGATTTTGGATAATATTAAAAAACAGGCCATGACTGTGCCTTTCTTAAGGGATTTATTGCTATCCGATTCGATTTATATCAGTAGCAAAATTACGGTTGAGAATTTAGCGCCTGTATCAAGTTTTTTGGGCAAGTTAGGCGATGCAAAGTTAGGTGGTTTGGCCTTAGCTGAATTTAAGCGCAGACAAAAGTTGCATTACCAAGCTGAAGTGGCTGCTATGCTGGATGTACCAGAGTTTATCCATAAGGCTGAAGACATTTATGGTTATAAGCATTTTATCAATGATGCGGGCGGTAGCGTGTGTGAATTAGATAATCAAGAAGTGTTAACGACGTTAGCCCAACATACATTGATTATCTATATCAAAATCCCGGCGACATTAGAACAGACTATTATTCAGCGTGCGAAATCCGATCCTAAGCCATTGTATTACCGAGAAGCCTTCTTAGATGAAAAATTGGCGGAGTTTTTAGCGTTACGAAATTATCCAAGTACTGAGCAAATGCCGCCTGATGAGTTTGTCACGTGGGTATTTCCAGAGCTGTATCAGTCAAGGCTGCCACGTTATGAAGCCATTGCTGAGCAATTAGGCTATACCATAGATGCTAACGATACGGCTGCAATTAAAACTGAAGACGATTTTGTGCAATTAATCGCCGACGCCTTAGCGGCTAAATCATAATGAGTGGCAGGTCAGTATGCCTTTAGTTGCTCATAACGATTTACCTACATTTGAACGTTTGCGTGGTGAAGGCGAAGAAGTCATAGACGCAGAGCGCGCTAGTCATCAAGATATTCGTGAATTGCATATTGGTTTGCTCAACATGATGCCTGATGCTGCGTTAGAAGCGACAGAGCGTCAATTCTTTCGTTTAGTTGGGGCGTGTAATCAAATTGTTCAGTTTCACATGCACCCGTTTACTATTGATGGCTTGCCGCGTAATACCAAAGCCAGCGCTCATATCGAAAAATATTACGAGCCGTTTAGCAAAATTAAACAAGATGGCTTGGATGCATTGATTATTAGCGGGGCTAACGTGACGCGACCAAGGCTGCCAGAAGAAGATTTTTGGTTGCCATTGACAGAAGTCTTTTCGTGGGCGAGTGAGAATGTAGCGTCCGTGCTGTGTTCTTGTTTAGCGACTCATGCGATTATTGAATACCGTTATGGCATTGCTAGGACACGATTACCTAGCAAGCGCTGGGGGGTATTTGCCCATAAGGTGCACGATAAATCACATCCGTTAGTCGCTGAAATTAATACGCGTTTTGATGTGCCGCATTCGCGTTTTAACGAGATATTTCAACATGACATGGAAGCGCAGGGTCTAAAAGTATTGGCAGCGAGCCAAGACGCGGGCGTGCATTTGGCCGTCAGTGAAGATGGTTTTCGTATCGTATTCTTTCAAGGTCATCCTGAGTATGATGATATTAGCTTGTTGAAAGAATATAAACGCGAAATCATGCGGTTTTATCTGTCGGAAATCGACGACTACCCACCTTTTCCTGAGCATTATTTCGATGCGCCGACGCAACAAATTCTTTTGGATTATCAGCAGCATGTTCGCTCTGCGAAACGTACAGGATTGCCGTTAACCGAATTTCCTGAGTCGTTAATATTGCCAGGGCTTGATAATACTTGGCGCGATACCGCAAAAGCGGTCTTTAATAACTGGTTAGGCAAAGTCTATCAACTGACTAACCAAGATAGGCGCAAGCTGTTTATGGAAGGTGTCGATCCTGGTAATCCGTTAGGGTTGGGTTAGGCTATCGAAGTAAACGCTTCGCGTCGGCTTTTAAATAATGCATAAATTGTTTATGCATTATTAAAGGAGTCCAAAACACGTTTTGGACTCCAACAAAAACATTCACGTCAGTATTTATCAAATCGGCAAATTAATCAGCTATTAGCCATTTGAGTGATGACTAAATTGGCGGCTAATCGACCTGTTTCTGCTGCACCGTTCATAAAACCGTAAAAAGCATCGCTTAGGTGTTCACCTGCAAAAATTAAATTACCGACATTGACCTGTTGCTGTTCATCTGGATTATTAGAATCTATCCAAAAATAGTCGCTAAACCGTGTTAACTGACCAGGTTTAAAATTAGCATAACCACCTTGAGTATAAGGGCTTTGTGTCCATGAGCTCTTGACCACATGACCGGTGAAAGCGGTTTTTGCACCGGGGATAAACGCATCGAGTCGTTCGGTGAACTGTTGCGCTAACGCATCAATATTGGCAACATTAGCAAGCTCTCTTGCTTGTTTCCCGCCTAAGAAAAAATTGAGTGCGGCATCGTTACGCTCCGGTTGCCGTTGGGTTTCATCCCAAATTTCTGAGACACCTTTAACACCCCAGGCAGCAAGGGTAAAGCCACTGTCTTGACGCCAGAAACGGTTGCTAAAACCAGCAATCACTTTTTCATTTGAGCCTAGTTTACCTTGCTCAATAAACTGTTTTAACCGCGTTGGTAGTTTGACGTTAAGTGTAACCGTGTTTAGGGCAGGAAAGGGTATGGCAATAATCACATAATCCGCATTAATAACCGAACCATCGGCAAAGCTTAATGTGTAACTGGCATCGGCTTGACTGATGGTTGTTAATCGCTTGTTTAAATGAACCTGTTTGCCTAGGGTATTCGCTATGGCATGAGCGATTTGCTGACTACCACCGACAACAGCAAACGCTTCATCGCTGTAGCTTAACAAGTCTACATGTTGACCGTTGACGACTGGCAAAATGGTGATGAGTTGCAGTGCTGACGAGGCATTGGCTTCAACGCCATATTCAGTATGAATCATACTGTGCAGTAGCTGTTTAACATAAAGCTTGGGGATTTTATCGGCGTGTAATTCTAAATAGTCGGCTACCGATAGCTGGTCAAAAAACGGCGCATTAGTGTCCCAATCTTCGTCTAATAATGCCGAGTCAATCGCAATTTGTGCCGCAATCGCGCGCAAATCATCGGCGAGTTCTGCTTCTGTGCGGCTAACTCCATTAAAGTAAAAAGCTTCTTTAGGATAGGGTAGGCTATCGGCATCTTCCAGTTTATTAAACAGTTTAATATCAAAATCAGCGACTAAATCGAGCATGTCGGCATGGTCAGTATTAATCAGTTCAGCACCTATATCAACGGTTAAGCCGTTCTGAATTTGTTTAGAAAATGTTCGACCGCCTACCCTATTTCTGGCTTCATAGACGTCGGCGCTAATCCCGACTTGTTTAAGTTGGTACGCTGCATTTAAGCCGGCAAGCCCTGCGCCAATAATGACAACATTGCTTCTAAACCCGGTTGGTATGGCAAATGCGTTGGTCGTTAAGCCACCGCTTAAGCCGAGTAGGCTAGCCAGAGTACTGGTCTTAATAAAACGGCGTCTGCTGGTATCGGCAAGTTCTTTAGGGATAGGTAAAGGAAGTTGTTGCTCCTTTAAATACTCGTGTCTAGCGTTTTGTAGCGCCAAGATTAGTCGTCTAATTAGCGGGGTACGGCCCATTGGTTTCTCCTAGTGATGTTGTTTAGTCATCGATTTTAGCAGCAATTCTTGATTTAGGAACTGCCGATTGCTGTGCGAGAAGTTTTAAAAATTTTGCCGAACGCGCTCGTTCAGGCTACAGACAATTAGTCGTTGCTGAGACCTGTCTCTTATACACATCTGACGCTGCCGACGATACTCCT
>CAWUNX010000078.1:0-11330 GCA_963923905.1 uncultured Methylocucumis sp. | reverse complement strand
TTGTATTAAGTGTAAAAACGTCGTGCCGGTACTGATTTCATCGTCGATTAATACCAAAGTGTCCGCTTGGTTAAACAGGCGTTTATCTTCTTCACGGTTCGGGAAATATAAAAAGAAGTCGGTTGCGTGGCTATGGCTTTCCTCGAATTGCAAAAACGGGTAGCCGGATAAGACATAACGCGTTGTTTGCATAAATAATGCGTGTTCTAAACCTTCGACTTTAGCTTCGGCATACACGCCATAGCCTAGGCCTGTCGCTGTTTCCGCCATGCCTAGCCACAGCGACGCGCCAAGCAGCTCTTGCGCTAATACGTCTCTAGCGAGTTTACGGTACGACCAGCGCATCAATAACGGCGATACCGGGTAATGCTTACCGAGTAATTTACTGACAAATAAGAATTTACGTTTACTGCTGATTCTTGCGGCAAAGCCTAATAAGCGGTGTAGCGGGATACGGCCTGGCAATAGTTTTAAAGTTAATACGCCCGTAGCTAACGGGATTTCAGCGTGTTGGCGAGAATGGGACATGAAAAGCGACAGATAACGATAAGACAGTGCACAGCGTATAGAACTTACGTTAAAAAGTCTTGTATTTTCATGCCATGTCACAACTCCCAGGATTGCGCAGGGCTAACAACCTCATGGACGATAAGTAATCAACACCATAGCCACCGATAAAACGCCAAAGCCAACCATCTGACTGACAGTAAAACTTTCTTTTAGCAAATAACGCGATACTAAAGCTACGCAGACGACGCCAAACGCTAAATGAAACGAGGCCATTTGTGCGCCGTTAAACACGCTATAGCCAAAGCGAGTCGCCGCAACGTTAAGAACATATTCAGGCAAAACGATGAGCCAACTACAGCCTAATGCGGTCCAGAAACCTATTTGCTTGCGAAAGCGTAAGTGTCCTAGCCAGGCTAAGGCCATTAGGCAGCTAGAGAGAAACATAAAAAAAATGACGAGAGTAGTATGCATAGGTCTTTTTCTATCGACAGTTATTGAAATAGTTTTTATTGTGTCTCGTTCCCATGCTCTGCGTGGGAATGCCTACCATTTTTCAGTTTTTAACAAAACTCTCGTGTGTACCACGACAGTATGCATTCCCACGCAGGAGCGTGGGAACGAGAAAAGTTTTTTATACTCATGTTTCTCCATTTTCGATGGTGTCGGAACTCATGTACTTATCTGAACTAAGAGCCTTATGGGCGATAAGTTATCAAAATCATAGCTATCGATAATACGGAAAATCCAACTATTTGAGTTACCGTAAAACTTTCATTTAGCACATAATGCGACACTAAAGCTACATTGACGACGCCGAAGGCTAAATGAAACGATGCCATTTGTGCGCCGTTAAACACGCTATAGCCAAAGCGAGTCGCCGCGACGTTGAGAACGTATTCAGGCAAAACGATGAGCCAACTACAGCCCAGCGCCAGCCAAAAACTTATCTCATCGCGAAAGCGTAAGTGTCCTAGCCAAGCTAAGGCCATTAGACAGCTAGAGAGAAACATAAAAAAAATGACGAGAGTAGCGAGTATAAGTTTTTTTCTATCGCTAAAAATTGAAGGATTAATGGCGTTGTCTGAACCGTCGAAGGGTAGTGAGGCTTTTTTTATATTCATGATGACTTATAGGTATGCTCAAAACGGTTAATAAGTTTTTATGCATTCCCACGCCGGAGCGTGGGAACGAGAAAACGAGAAAAAGTGTTACTTTGTCGTTAAGTCACGAAAAAACACATCGATTAAACCGTTTGTGTCGTTGGGTACTAAGTCCGTCACTAGCGATCTAAACGCCATGTGTTTACCATCAGGACTGAGAATCGCATCGCGGTTACCGTTGATGTTAATTTGAGTGAAAGGACCCGTGCCTGAGGTACCGTCTAAGCTAACACTGACTAATGTTGTTGTTTGGTTGACACGGTCGTGTACGAAAACATCATCAACGCCATTATCATCATTGGCCGCTAGATTAGATGCCGAGGACGTAAAGCCAACATAACGACCATCATGGCTGATGGTTGGACGGCTGCTAGAGGCATTACCGTGAGTTCCGTCAGAAGCCACGCTGACCATAGTTGTTTCATGGGTTTCTCTATCATGCACGAACACATCGTCGGCAAAGTTTTTGTCATCGCTGACTAAATTAGACGCAGACGACCAAAACGTGACATAACGACCGTCAGCGCTAATGTCGGGTTGCCAAGCGCCGTTATTGCCTTGGGTACCATCAGACGCAACACTGACACGAGTCGTCTGCTTTGTTTCACGGTCATGCACGAAAATATCGGCTTGCTTATTGGTATCGCCTTTCACTAAGTTGCTAGATTCGGATTGAAACGCGACATAGCGACCATTAGCACTGAATGCGAGCTTAAAGCATAAACCGTTACCTTGTGTTCCATCGGACGCGACGCTGACACGCGTCGTCGTTTTAGTCTTGCGATCATGAACGAACACATCGGCTTCGTTATTTGTATCCCCTTCTACTAAATTGCCAGCGCTGGCGATGAACGCAACATAGCGGCCATCAGCGCTAATTGAAGGGTGTCCCCGCCAGTCTCCGACAATCGCTTCGCTACCGTCAGATGCAACGCTGACGCGTTCCGTTTTCTTGGTTTTAAGATCATGAACAAACACGTCGCTACCTGAATTTGTGTCATTCGGCACTAGGTTTGAGGCATCCGAAACGAAAGTGACATACCTACCATTCGCGCTAATCGCAGCTTGATTACTCAATGAAGGTTTAGATTGTGTGCCATCGGATGCTACGTTAACGCGTCTGATTTTCTTGGTCTGACGGTCATAAACAAAAATATCTATCGTGTGATTAGTATCGTTAGGCACTAAGTTAGACGCTTCGGATTGAAACACGACATAGCGATTGTCAGCACTGATGGAAGGATGCCAGCTTGTGCCATCGCTTTGTTTGCCTTTGGAAGACACACTGACGCGGGTCGTTTCTTCGGCATTAGCGGCAAACGGTAACACCAAACCAATGAGTAAGGCGGCTTTTACAGCGGTGCTTAAGTGAATTTTGACGGATTTAACAGGGTGTTTGGTTATCATGAATAATTCCTCTAAAGGATTGATGACTCTGAATCGTAGGGGCTGCGCGATAGCATTAGTTAGGCGTAGGCATTAATTTGCCTACGAAGCGGAATTTGCCAACTTTGTTAACACCGTTGACACCTAACTTGTCACCCCACCAAGAAGCGAGTACTAGATTACCTGTTAAGGTAAAGGTATTGCCTGAGACGTTGACTTTGGTGTTGGCGGTTTCAAATGCTGCAATACCTTCTTTACCCGCGCTGGAGTATAGATTTAAGTGAGCAGTGATATACCAGCCATCGGTACCGGGTTTACCGCCTGGCGCATCTCCTGAATTAACTTCAGAGCGATTGGGGTCATAGCGTAATGCCATATCGCCTACGGTGACATGACCATAGCGACCATTGACTCTAAAGGCGCCGCCGACACCGATTTGTCCAGTAAAGGTTGCCACAGGGTCGAAATCATCAAATTCTGCTGTGGTTTTTTGCGGGTTGCGACCGCCGTTGTCGTTAACAGGAGTTGTTATCTCAACCTCATGCGGGTACATGGTAAACGTAGGTTTAGGCCAAGGCTCGCTTAACGGTAAGCGGTGCATACCCGCTAATGTCACACTGTTATCAGTGATTAATGGGTTGAAATTATGCAGCGAGATGAGGTTATAGGCGATAGTCGCATTATTGACTCTTTTTGTCGTGCCCATGACTTGATAAGCGGTTAATGGTGCTATTTCTTCGCTAGTAAACCAGTCTTCAAAATAAGCATCCCGCACCGAGTAGGCATCTCCCACAATAATACCTTTTAAGCCATTGTCGAATACCATGTTGTTCGTACCAGACGTGTCTAGTTGCCATTGTTCTTCATTAGGTCGGCCATAACTGTCAACGCCGTTGTATGCGTTACCGGTGCGCCTCAACATGGTCGCGAACGACGCGGGGTCGAATTGAAGAGTCAGCGCACCTTGTTTAAATGACATTGATTTAGCTTCTACGGTTGATGCAGTGGTCAGCGCGAGTAAGGCAGACGCTGCCAATAAAAGGCTACAGTGTTTATTGAACTTATTCATTTTCATCGTTCCTCGTTGTGGATTACTGCCATTAATTAAGTGATACGGTTTTCTGTAAGTGCTGGCTCGCACTTGCCTTTTCGCTTAACTTAAGAGCAGTTGTTTATGGTGCCGGTTGTATAGGCCGACGGTTTCATCTGTCATTCCAACAGGACGTGCCGGAATGACGGATATATTCTTTTGTCTCGTTCCCACGCTGCGTGGGAATGCCTAGCATTTTTCAGTTTGTAACAAAACTTTCGTACGCACAGAAACCGTGTGCGTTCCAAATGCATTCCAACGCCGGAGCGTGTGAACGAGGGGGATTAATTTGTGTTTAACTTACGCAAGAAAACATCAATCACTTCATTAGTGTCGTTTGGCACTAAGTCTGTAACTAAGGATTTGAACGCCATATATTGACCATCTGGGCTAAGGTGAGCATCGCGGCTACCATTGGTGTTAACACCGCCGCCGCCTTTACCGCCTGGGCCTGTGCCTGATGTACCGTCTAAGGTGACACTGACTAGTGTTGTGGTGTGATTGACGCGGTCATGGACGAAAACATCATCGACGCCGTTATCATCGTTAGCTGCTAGATTAGACGCCCATGACCTAAAACCAATATAGCGACCGTCACTGCTGATTGATGGCCGACTGCTCGACGCATTGCCGTGAGTACCATCAGAAGCCATGCTAATCATCGTGGTTTCATGGGTTTCGCGGTCGTGTACGAAAACATCGTCAGTTACATTGGCGTCACCGGCAACGAGGTTAGATGCCGCCGACCAAAACGCGACATAACGACCATCGGCGCTAATAACCGGTGCCCACGCGCCGTTATTGCCTTGGGTTCCGTCAGTCGCCACGCTGACACGAGTTGTTTGCTTGGTGACCCGATCATGGACGAAAATATCATCTCGGTTATTGGTATCGCCTTTCACTAAATTGCTGGCGGCTGATTGAAAAGCCACATAGCGGCCATCGTCACTTATCTTGAGCTTCCAGCTATCTTCGTTGGCTTGAGTGCCATCGGAGGCGACGCTGACGCGAGTGGTGGTTTTAGTCTTACGGTCATGCACGAAAATATCGGCAAAACCATTGTTGTCGCCTTCAACTAAGTTGTCTGCAACGGATTGAAAGGCCACATAGCGACCATCGGCACTCAACGAAGGCAGGCCATTCCAGCCTTGCCAGCCACCACCTCCTAGTCCACCGCCTATTGCCTCGTTGCCATCAGATGAAACGTTTACGCGCGTGGTTTGTTTGGTTTTAAGATCATGAACAAACACGTCATACGTTGAATTATGGTCATTCGGCACTAAATTCGGGGCGTCGGACGTAAACCCAACATAACGACCATTGGCGCTAATTGTGGTATGACAATTCCACGATGGGCTAGCTTGTGTACCATCAGAAGCCACATTAACCCGGCGGATCTTCTTGGTTTGGCGGTCATGTACGAAAATATCAATCGTGTTATTGGTGTCGTTGGGGACTAGCGTAGACGCTTCGGATTGAAACGCGATATAGCGGTTGTCGGCGCTAATCGCAGGATGCCAACTGTTGGCATCGCCTTGTTTGCCTTTAGAAGACACGCTGATACGCGTAGTGTCTTCGGCGCTAGCGGCGAACGGCAGGGTTAAACCAATTAACAAGGCAGTTTTTAGGGCTACGCCTAACGTGTTTTTGAGGGGTGGGATAGTCAACATGAACATTTCCTCTATAAGAGATTAAAGACACTAATTTGGTAAAGTTATTTAGTTAGGTGTTGGCATTAATTTGCCTACGAAACGGAATTTTCCTGCGGTATTGACACCATTAATGCCTGTACTGTCTCGCCATACAGAATTAGAAAATACCAATTGACCCGATAAAACTAAGGTATCGCCTGTTACGCTGACTTTTGTGTTAATCGTTTCAAAGGCATCAACACCTGCAGCGCCAGCGGCGGCTGTGGTATTTAGATGCGCTGTAATATACCAGCCGTCCGTGCCGGCTTTACCGGTAGCCTCAGCGCGATTTGGGTCATAGCGTAACGCCATGTCGCCTACGGTAATAAAACCGTAGCGACCATTGACTCTAAATGCCCCGCCAACGCCAATTTGTCCGTTAAACGTTGCGACAGGGTCTAAATCATCGAATACCGCTGTGGTTGTTTGCGGGTTACGGCCACCGTTATCGTTAGCGGGTTTTGTAGGCTCTGCCTCATGCGGGTACATTTTGAAAGTCGGTTTAGGCCAGGGCTCGCTTAGCGGCAAGCGGTGGATACGGACTAAGGTGTTCGAGTCATCGGTGAGTAATGGATTGAAATTGTGCAGCGAGATTAGGTTATAAGCGATGGTGGTAGTACCGTCTCTTTTGGATATGCCTAGCACTTGAGCGGCCGTTAGCGGTGCTATTTCTTCGCTGGTAAACCAGTCTTCAAAATATAAATCGCGTACTGGGTAAGCATCACCTGAAATAATACCTTTTAAGCCATTGTCGAATACCATGTTGTTAGTGCCCGCCGTGTCGAGTTGCCAATGTTCTTCATTGGGGCGACCATTGCTATCGACGCCGTTGTAGGCGTTGCCTGGGCGATTCATTAAGGTTGCGAACTTTGCGGGTTCAAATTGCAGCGTCAGCGCGCCTTGTTTAAATGACATGGACTTAGCTTCTACCGTTGTTGCGTTGGTTAAGGCTAGTAAAGTAGTTGCCAATAAAAACTTAGCGTGTTTGTTAAAACTATTCATTCTCATCGTTCCTCATTATTATTTGGTGTAGTGCTAGTTCTTGTATCGTTCCTAAGCTCTGCGTGGGAATGTCGGAGTACCGCTACATCGTTACGAGACGCTAGAACGTCTTTGCATTTCCACGCCGGAGCGTGGGAACGAGGGGTCAACCAAATCAGTTTGTATTTAAAACTTACGCAAGAAAACATCAATCTCTTCATTGGTGTCGTTTGGTACTAAGTCCGTCACTAAGGATCTGAATGCCATATACTGACCATCAGGGCTGATAATTGCGTCGCGACTACCGTTGGTGTTATTCGCACCAGCTAATGCGCCAGGACCTGTGCCTGAGGTTCCGTCCAATGTGACGCTGACCAGTTTGGTGGTGCCGGTGACTTGGTCATGGACAAATACATCCACATCACCATTGTCATCGTTTGCGGCCAAGTTGGTCGATGCTGAATCAAAGCCAATATAGCGACCGTCGGCGCTGATGGAAGGTCTAGTGCTTGATTTATCGCCTTGGCTACCATCGGAAGCGACGCTAACCCGTTTGGTCTCATGAGTGACCCGGTCATGTACGAATATATCATCAGTCACATTGGTGTCGTTGGCTACCAGCGTCGAAGCCGCAGACCAAAACGCTACATAACGGCCATCCGCGCTAATCACCGGCGACCAAGAACCGTTATTGGCTTGCGTACCGTCAGTAGCGACGCTAACGCGGGTGGTTTCTTTGGTTTCACGGTCATGAACAAAAATATCCTCTCTATCATTGGTGTCGCCTTTCACTAGGTTGTCGGCTTCTGATTGGAAAGCCACATAGCGGCCGTTATCACTAAGCTTAAGTTTCGAACTGGCTTTATTAGCCTGAGCCCCCTTAGAGGAGACGCTGATGCGTACCGTTGTCTTGGCCTTACGATCATGGACAAAAATGTCGCCAATCTGGTTGGTGTCGCCGTCCACCAGGTTGCTGGCGTTCGACCAGAAGGCCACATAGCGGCCATCGCCGCTCAGCGAAGGCAATCCACCCCACCAGTAGTATTCACCATCTCCTACATGCTGCGTTCCGTCAGAGGAGACGCTGATGAGGCTGGTCTCTTTGGTCTTGAGATCGTGGACGAAGACATCGTACGCGTTGTTGGTGTCGCCCGGAACCAAGTTGTTGGCTTGGGAAGTAAAGGCTACATAGCGACCATTCGAGCTGATCGTAGAATGACTTTGCCAGGTAGATTCGGATTGCTTACCGTCGGAGGTAACATTAACGCGTCTGGTTTTCTTGGTCAGACGGTCATGCACGAAAATATCTGGCGAAAAATTAGTGTCGTTAGGTACCAGATTAGACGCTTCGGAACTAAAGACGACATAGCGGTTGTCGGCACTAATCGCTGGATGCCAGCTTCTACCGTTGCCTTGTTTGCCTTTGCTAGATAAGCTGATTCGCGTGGTTTCTTCTGCAATAGCGGTAAACGGGATTATCAGCGCTATGACCAATGCAGCTTTTAGTGCGGTGCTTAGATTATTTTTGATGGGTAAAACAGGTTGTTTAGTAAACATGGACATCACCTCTTAAAGATTGAAAGACGTTATTCGCAGCATCTTGTTTTGATTAAAGTCTTAGTTGGGCGTAGGCATTAATTTGCCTACGAAGCGGAATTTTCCTGCTTTAGTGATGCCGTTTGGACCGGCACGATCATCCCAAACGGTATAGGCAAAAACCAGGTCACCGGATAAGACAAACGTGTTGCCAGAGACGTTGACTTTCGTATTGGCGCTTTCAAATGCCGCCACACCCTCTTTGCCTTCGCTAGACGATAAATTTAAATGCGCTGTGAGATACCATCCGTCAGTGCCGGGTTTGCCGCCTGAAAATGTACCTGAGTTAACTTCGGATCGTTTAGGGTCGTAGCGTAACGCCATATCGCCGACGGTTAAATGTCCCCAACGGCCATTGAGACGAAAGGCACCGCCGACGCCAATTTGTCCGGTAAACGTTGCGACGGGATCCAAATCATCAAAAACAGCTGTTGTCATTTGGGGGTTGCGACCACCGTTGTCGTTAGCCGGGGTTAAAATCTCTTCCCCATGTGGATACATTTTAAAAGTTGGCTTAGGCCACGGTTCGCTAAGCGGCAAGCGGTGCATGGCGATTAAGTCAGCGCCGTTATCAGTAATCAGCGGATTGAAATTATGTAGCGATATGAGGTTATACGCGATAGTCGCGCTTCTAACTCTTTTGGAGATGCCCATGACTTGATAAGCCGTTAACGGGGCTATTTCTTCGCTAGTAAACTAGTCTTCTAAATATAAATCGCGTACTGGATAGGCATCGCCGGCAATAATGCCTTTTAAGCCGTTATCGAACACCATATTGTTGGTACCGGCGGTGTCCGGCTGCCATTTTTCTTCATTGGGACGGCCATAACTGTCAACGCCGTTATAAGCGTGACCGCGGCCGCTCCTCATGATGGTGGCGAAATTAGCGGGGTCAAGCTGAAGCGTCAGCGCGCCTTGTTTAAAGGACATAGACGTAGCTTCTGCGGTAGTTGCAGTAGCCAGCGTGAGTAGGGCTGAAGCAGCCAATAATAGCTTAGCGTGTTTAGTGAAATGATTCATTTTCATCGTTCCTCGTGTTTATAGATAGGATGTTGTCTCGTTCCCACGCTCTGCTTTGTAGTGCCTGCCAACTTTTCAGTTTGTCAAAAACTCTCGTACGCATCGCGACCGTATGCGTTCCCACGCTGGAGCGTGGGAACGAGAAACAACTGTTACTTTGTTGTTAAGTCACGCAAAAACACATCAATCTCTTCATTCGTGTCATTAGGGATAAGATCAGTCACTAACGATCTGAACGCCATATACTGACCATCCGCACTCATAATGGCATCACGACTACCGTTGGTGTTATTTGCACCGGCTTGCGCGCCAGGGCCTGTTCCTGAGGTGCCATCTAACGTAACGCTGACCAGTGTGGTTGTTCCGGTTATTTGGTCATGGACGAACACATCCGCATCGCCGTTATCGTCGTTAGTCGCTAAATTAGAGGCTTCAGAGCTAAAGCCAATATAACGACCATCAGCACTGATTGACGGTCTGCCACTGGAGCCATTACCTTGCGTTCCGTCCGATGCGACGCTAATTCTCTTGGTTTCATGGGTTAGGGTGTCATGCACGAACGCGTCGTCTGTGACATTCGTGTCATTCGGGACTAATGTCGAAGCCGAAGACCAAAACGTGATATAACGACCATCGGCGCTAATCTTAGGATGCCAAGAACCGTTGTTGCCTTGTATGCCGCTAGTGGCAACACTGACGCGGGTGGTTTTTTTGGTTTCAAGGTCATGCACAAAAATGTCATCCCTATCATTTTTGTCACCTTTTACCAGATTGGTGGCTGAAGATTGGAATGTGACATAGCGACCGTTATCGCTAATCATGAGCTTCCAACTTGCTTTGTTTGCTTGCGTACCATCGGAGGCAACGCTGACGCGGGTAGTCGTTTTCGTTTTACGATCATGGACAAAAATATCGTCCACTTTATTGGTGTCATTTTCTACTAAGTTACTGGCATTGGATAAAAACGCGACATAACGACCATCAGCGCTCAAAGAAGGCAGTGCATTCCAATCGCCATTATTTTGTGAGCCGTCGGAAGAGATACTTACAGTTGTTGTTTGTTTAGTTTTAAGGTCATGAACAAAAACATCATAGCCGCCATTGGTATCGTTAGGTACTAAGTTAGAGGCATCAGACATGAAGCCAACATAGCGACCATTGGCGCTAATTGCAGCGTGGCTTTGCCAAGAAGGCTTCGCTTGCGTACCATCGGATGCAACGCTAACCCGTCTTGTTTTCTTGGTTTGACGGTCATGCACGAAAATATCAGGTGAGTGGTTAGTATCGTTAGGTACTAGCGTAGATGCTTCAGAATTAAACGCGATGAAGCGGTTGTCGGCACTGAGTGCCGGATGCCAGCTTCTACCATCGCCTTGCTTGCCTTTAGTGGATTGGCTAACTCGGGTGGTTTCTTCAGCGTTAGCGGCAAACGGTAATACCAAACCGAGGATTAATACGGCTTTAAGCGCTGTGCATAAATTATTTTTGACGCATAAAACAGGTTGTGTGGTCAACATGGACATCTCCTGAAAAGGATTAAAAACACTCTCGTAGGGTCTGTTAGAAAGTATTAGTTAGGTGTTGGCATTAATTTGCCTACGAAGCGGAATTTACCGGCTTTAGTGATACCGTTAGGACCTGAATGGTCATCCCAAACCGACGATGCAAAAACCAAATTACCGGATAAGACAAACGTGTCGCCTGAAACACTGACCTTGGTATTAGCTGTTTCAAAGGCCGCTACACCGGCTTGACCTGCACTTGGGATTAAATTTAAATGCGCGGTGATATACCAGCCATCCGTGCCGGGTTTGCCGCCTGGTGTTGAACCTGAGTTAATAGTTGGTCGGCTGTCTCTTATACACATCTGACGCTGCCGACGATACTCCTTGTGTA
>CAWUNX010000077.1:0-11353 GCA_963923905.1 uncultured Methylocucumis sp. | reverse complement strand
CTCTCTGGTCTCGTGGGCTCGGAGATGTGTATAAGAGACAGGAGCGTATGTTAGCTTTTGTGCCTATAAAAATGCGCCGGTCAACGTAGTATTGTTAGGGGCATAATCTAGGCTTAAGTCAGCGCATTTTGCGATTTAAAGAACAGAGCCGATACCAGCAATTAGGTTGGGTATAGTGAAAGATTTAGAGGGGCTTAGACCGGATGCGCGAGTTTGTGGATAGGATAGCAAGGTTACCGAATCGGAACTGATTGGACGGGTTCAGGATACACCGCTAGGACAGCATCGTGTAGCAAGGTATGAACTAATCAATTAAAAATGGTCGGCTGAAAGGCCGCTTTTTTATGCGTGACTATCGGCAATCATTGCAGATAAAAAGGCCTGTTTGTTGCCGTGTTTATTTTGAAATGGGACAAAATTGGGAAAAATTATCTTCAGGCAATAAAAAAGGGCTTGAAGCAAAATGCTAAGCCCTTGTTTTTATTGAGTACCGAGGGTCGGAATCGAACCGACACGATGTCACCATCACCGGATTTTGAATCCGGCGCGTCTACCAGTTCCGCCACCCCGGCTCAGACTTGCTATTATAGTTAAAACTTTTAGATTTCCCAATTATTTTTTTGTTAAGCTAAGCAATTAATGCTTTTTTAACGTTTGTGTGATGAAGACTAGCGACTTTGACTATTTTTTACCTTCCGAATTAATTGCCCAACAACCTTTGCCTGAGCGCAGTCAGAGCCGATTACTTTGCATTGCACGGCAAAGTGGTAGCTTAACCGACGCGTTGTTTCGCGCATTTATTGATTTAGTCGATGAGCGAGATTTATTGGTATTTAATGATACGAAAGTAATACCCGCTAGATTATATGGGCGTAAAACAAGTGGCGGTAAAATTGAGATGTTAATTGAGCGCATAGTCGATGATTGCCATGCGATAACGCATATTAAGGCAAGTAAAGCGCCAAAACCTGGAACTGTTATTGAGTTAGCACAGAATATATGCTGCGAGGTTTTAGCTCGGCAAGACGATTTGTTTTATGTGCAGTTCCATGCTCAGCAGTCGGTATATGAGCTGTTAGATACTATAGGCCATATTCCGTTACCGCCGTATATTCAGCGAGAAGATACGGATTTTGATAGCCAGCGTTATCAAACGGTGTTTGCTAAAAATTTAGGTGCTGTTGCTGCGCCGACGGCAGGTTTGCATTTTGACGATAAGCTGTTACACCAGCTTGAGGCTAAAGGTGTGAACAGGACTTTTGTCACCTTGCATGTGGGTAGCGGTACGTTTCAACCGGTCAGGGTTGCGCAATTAGCCGAGCACCGTATGCATAAAGAATATTTTATTGTTTCTGAGGAAACAGTGGCTTTAGTGAATCAAACTAAAGCGAATGGCGGACGAGTGGTTGCGATAGGCACTACATCGGTGCGTGCATTAGAATCAGCGAGTGTGTCAGGGTCTTTACAGGCAGGAAGAGGCGATACCGATTTGTTTATTACTCCCGGTTATCAATTTAAGGTGGTCGATGGTTTGTTGACCAATTTTCATTTGCCTGAATCAACGCTATTAATGCTGGTTTCTGCGTTTGCTGGTTTTGAAGCGGTTAAGGCTGCTTATCAACATGCAATTAGTCAGCGTTACCGTTTTTTCAGCTACGGCGACGCAATGTTTATCGGCTAGCGTCATACTAAAGTTAGTATTTCCGTGTAAGATAGCAAAATTTTTTATAACACAGTGTTGTGTAATGCCTAGTCATTTATTATTTTCTCCTCCTGTCCCTAATAGTGATGCGCCGCTATTAACCTGGTCAGGTTTAGCGGGCTGCGCTGATTCGTTGGCATTAGCGAATTCGATTCGAGCTACGAATCGTTTGTTTGTTATTGTAACGGTAGATACGCAAACGGCTTTGCGCTTAGAGCATGAGCTAGCGTTCTTTTTACAGGGCGAACAGCCAATTTTGTATTTTCCCGATTGGGAAACGCTGCCTTATGACGTATTTTCACCGTTACCTGAAATCACTTCCGAGCGCTTAAAAACCTTATCTTCTTTGGCGCATGTGAAACGCGGCGCGTTAGTCGTGGCGATTTCAACGTTAATGCACCGGTTAGCCCCTAGAGAGCATGTATTAGCCAATAGCTTTTCGTTAAAAATCGGTGATCAGTTTAATGTGGAGCTGAATCGGATTAAGCTGGAGAGCGTAGGTTATCAATGTGTTTCGCAGGTGTATCAACATGCTGAGTTTGCTGTGCGTGGCTCTATTGTTGACTTGTTTCCTATGGGTAGTCATGTACCGTTTAGAATCGAGTTGTTTGATGATGAAATTGAGTCAATCCGAACCTTTGACCCTGATACGCAGCGTTCGCTAGAAAAAATAGAGCAAATTCAATTGTTTCCAGCGCGGGAGTTTCCATTTACGGATGCTGCTATTAAACAGTTCCGCCAAGCGTTTAGAGTTAATTTTCCTAATGCTTCAGAGAAAAATACGTTATATCAAGATGTTAGCAAGGCCATTGCGCCGGGTGGCATAGAGTATTATTTGCCTTTGTTTGTTGAGCAAACAGCAACCTTGTTTGATTATTTGCCGGATTCTGCCATTTTTGTTGCGACAGATGCATTATCAAGCACGGCGGATAGGTTTTTTCATGAAGCAGAAGAGCGTTATGAGCAACGCCGTTATGATGTCGAGCGACCGTTATTAACGCCTCAGCAATTATTTTTGTCTTCAGATGAGTTAAGCGATAAAACTAAGCGGTTTGTCAAAATCATTATTGATACTCAAGTGAGTGATAATACTGTTTGTAAGGTGCTGCCTGATTTGACGGTTAATCCAAAGTTAGACTTGCCCGCATTGCGTTTACAACAGTTTATTGAATCGTTTTCGGGTAAGGTGTTATTTATCGCCGAGTCTGCCGGGCGTAGGGAGGCGTTATTAGAACGCTTACGCCAATTTAAGATTAGCGTTAAGCTGCTAGACAGTTGGCAGGCATTTTTAACGACGACTGAGCGCTTATGTCTGCTGGTCGCGCCCATTGATCAGGGCTTGATTCTTAATGAAAGCGATGGTTTTCAGGCATTAGCGTTAATTCCAGAAAATCTGTTGTCTGGCGAAAAAGCCCAGCAGAGAAGGCGGCGGTTAAAATCGGCGGCTAAAGAGTTAGAGGCCGTTATTAATAACCTTAACGAGCTTAGCATTGGCTCGCCCGTGGTGCATCGGGAGCATGGCGTAGGACGCTATTTAGGGCTACAAACGTTAACTATCGCAGGCATACCGGCTGAATTTTTAAGTTTGGAGTATGCCAATAACGATAAACTCTATGTGCCGGTATCGGCTTTACATGTCATAGGTCGTTACACCGGCATGAGTCCTGAAAATGCGCCGTTGCATAAGCTAGGTGGCGATCAATGGGCAAAAGCTAAGAAAAAAGCTATTGAGCGTATCCATGATGTTGCCGCTGAATTACTAGATATTCATGCTAAACGTGCTTTGAAACAAGGTCATCGCTTTCAAGTTGAGAATACCGATTATCAGATTTTTGCCGAGGCGTTTCCGTTTGAAGAAACACCGGATCAATTATCAGCGATTGATGCCATTATTGAGGACATGGCGAGTGGTAAACCTATGGATAGGGTTATTTGCGGCGATGTCGGTTTTGGTAAAACTGAGGTAGCTATGCGGGCTGCGTTTATTGCGGTGCAGAATGGCAAACAAGTGGCGGTGTTAGTCCCGACCACGCTCTTAGCACAACAGCATTATCAAAATTTTTGTGACCGTTTTGCCGATTGGCCGGTGCGTATAGAAGTGATGTCGCGTTTTGTCACAGCTAAACAGCAGAAAGAGATTGCCGATGCGCTTATCCAGGGTAAAGTTGATATTGTCATTGGCACGCATACGTTATTGGCTAAAGAGTTGAAATTTCAAACGTTGGGTTTAGTGATTATTGACGAAGAGCATCGTTTTGGTGTGCGGCAAAAAGAGCATTTCAAAAAGCTGCGCAATGAGATTGATATGTTGACGTTAACCGCGACGCCTATTCCGCGTACGTTAAATATGGCAATGTCAGGCTTGCGTGATATTTCTATTATTGCCAGTCCACCCCCTAATCGTCATGCGATTAAAACGTTTATTCATGTGTGGCAAGATGCGGAAATTAAAGAGGCGTGTTTGCGTGAGATTAAGCGCGGCGGCCAAGTGTTTTTTCTGCATAACGATGTGAAAACCATGCCGAAAATGGCTTTGGATTTAGGCAAATTAATTCCCGAAGCGCGTATTGAAAGCGCTCATGGACAAATGCCTGAGCGCGAGTTAGAGCGCATTATGTTGGATTTTTATCATCAGCGTTTCAATTTATTATTGTGTTCAACGATTATCGAAAGTGGTATTGATATTCCTAGTGCTAACACGATTATTATTAACCGTGCCGATAAGTTAGGCTTAGCGCAATTGCATCAATTACGCGGTCGAGTAGGTCGCTCGCACCATCGAGCTTATGCTTATTTCATTGTGCCGCCTAAAGATGCAATGAGTAAAGATGCGCAAAAGCGTTTAGAAGCGATTGAAGCATCGGGTGATTTAGGCGCTGGTTTTATGTTGTCGTCACATGATATGGAGATTCGTGGTGCGGGCGAGTTATTAGGCGATGATCAAAGTGGGCAAATTCAAGAAATTGGTTTTACGTTATATACCGAGTTATTAGAAAGAGCAGTTAACGCCTTGAAATCGGGTAAACAACCTGAATTAGACATTCCTCTTGATAAAGGACCTGAAGTTGAGCTACAAACGGCGGCATTAATACCCGATGATTATTTACCTGATATTCATGCGCGTTTGGTGCTGTATAAACGCATTTCTAGCGCAGAAATCGATCAAGATTTGCACGAGTTGCAAGTGGAAATGATTGACCGTTTTGGCTTATTGCCTGAGCCTGTCAAAACCTTGTTTGAGGTGGCTTCGATTAAGCTGCTGGCTGAACCTTGTGGTATTAAGAAAATCGACGCCCATGCCGCTGGTGGTAGTATTGTGTTTAAAGCCAATCCTACGATTAACGCAGAAAAATTGATTGAGTTGATTCAAACGCAAGCGGCTATTTACAAATTTGATGGCATGGATAAACTGAAATTTATAACGCCTTTTGCTAATACGGGGCAAAAAATAGAGTTTATCCGGCATCTTATTGCATTATTAACTTTACCTGTTACACCGACTAATTAACGAGACTCACGATGAGTAAACAAAAATTATCTTTACAGGAGCAATTGTTAAAATCCGGCTTAGCTACCAAAGCTCAGGCTAAAACCGTTCATGCTGAGAAGCGTAAGCAAACGCAAATGCAGCGCAAAAATCATATTGTCATCGATGATGATGCTAAGCAGTTAGCGTTACAAGCACAAGCGGAAAAAATCGAGCGCGACAAAGCACTGAATCAACAGCGCAATCAACAAGAGCAGCATAAACAAGTGCAGGCGCAAATTAAGCAGTTAATTGAGTTAAACCGTTTAGCATTAGATAACAGCGATGATAGTTTGGCGTTTCATTTTAACGATAATAATAAAATGAAAACGCTTTATGTATCAGGGCTAATGCGTAACCGTTTGATAAATGGTGATTATGCGATTGTTAAATCCGCACAAGCCTATGCGGTTGTGCCAGCCGAGATTGCTATAAAGATACAGGAACGCGATGCTGCAAGTCTGATTTTATTGAATGAGCAAGCTAAGTCTGCCGCTGACGATAACGACCCTTATGCGGCGTTTGCTATTCCTGATGATTTAGTTTGGTGATTAGCCTAAGCAGCATTGGTTACGGCCTTGTTCTTTAGCGCGGTACAAGGCTTGATCGGCGCGAGCAAACGCCGCTTCGTGGGTATCGCCGTCGATGAATTGGGTAATGCCACAGGAAACAGTAACGGCTAATAGCTCGCCATTGATGTTAATTCTGCTTTGTTCAATGATGTAGCGTAATTTGTGGGCGAGTTTAAATGCCGATTGTTTGTTCGTGTGAGGCAGCAACATAGTGAACTCTTTACCACCAAAGCGGGCAATAAAATCAGCTTTGCGGGCGTTTTCAGTAAACTGTTTCGCCACATGCACTAAAACCTTATCTCCGGCTTGATGACCGTGTTGGTCGTTCACTTTTTTGAAAAAATCAATATCCCAGACAATAAGGCTTAATGGTGTGTGATAACGTTGCCAGCGCGTTATTTCCAGATTCAAGCGCTCATCATAAGCGAAACGATTAGGCAAATCGGTTAATGGGTCGCGCGAGGCATGGGTACTGGCTGTTTGTAGCTTAGACTTTAAATCGCTGGTTTCCGACTCCATGGATTTTATTTTTTGGCTTAATTCGTCTAATTGCTTTTGGGTTTGCTCGCGTTGGGCTTGTTCTTTGGTTTTGTGCTCGTGGATTTCTTTGGTTATTTGGCTGATTTTAGATGAAATAACCGCTTTTAATGGTTCTAATTGGGTGGCGGCTAAAGAACGAGTGTGCAATTCGTTCATTTGCTCAGAGACGGATTGGTCTAATTTACTTCGGTTAACACTGGCGTCAATCACTGCCATGGTTGAGCCTGTGACCGCTTTGTCGAGTTCTGCTAATTGCTCGGTAATAATCGCTAAAAATTTGTCGATTTCTTGCTGTTTAGGCAAGTTGGCAGCGTTAATTTCGAGTAAGAAATTAATCACGCTGTCGAGCTGGTCATCTAGTTTATTGCTTTGAGCGCCGTTTAGTTGTTGTTTTAATGTCTGCGCTTTAGCCGTAAGTGCTTCCGGTATGTCTAGGCGCTCAATCAGCGATATTAAGTGTTTATTGATGGAAGGTTCATTAACCGCAGGGCTGGCAATAATGAACGGCAGTTCTGTGTGTGTCGGTTTAATGTGTTCTGGTTTTCGCTCAATAACTTCAGCAATCGATAAAAACAATTGTTGAGTGTTTAGCGGGTAGGTAAGGCTATTTTTTATGCCGACTAGCGCACTGTTTTGTTGAGGTTCTTGATAGTGGTGCAGTAAAAACTCAAATAATAAGTCAATGTCGCGCCGGCTAGCTGACTCATCAGCCTGGGCAACTGACAGTGTTGCTGCGGGACGTTGCTCAGATGCTTCAGTAATACGGGTTAATACGTCGGTAAACTGCTCTAACTCTGCTTTTAATTGCGCACTGTTGATGCCACTTTTTAAATGGCTACGGATGCGCAATAAATAAGGGTCGAGCTGATTATCAAAACCCGACGCGGCGACGCTTAAGCGCACAATCGCTTTGCATAACAATTCTTGCTCTAGTTTTCGCTCTTTCTCGCTTTGTTCTTGGGTGTCTAACAAATCTAAATATTTATCCCGCCATTTGTCTGGAGCTGCTTCGGTGGTATTGCTGTTGTTTTTATTGGTTGATTTGCCGAATAACCCCATAGTCTTAACCTCACACAATGCTGGTTGGAGAAAAGTAATGTACTTCAAACGACCAAGTTTTTGGTTTTTAGTTAGGGTGCGCTGTGCGCACCTTTTTCATTGATTTTTAATGATGTTATAAAGGTGCAACGCTCCCTACGCAACGCAAGAATCGAAAACTTGACTGTTCAGAGTATACGTTGTTTATTTCGCGCTGCTTTCCTGTTTGATGAGCTGATTCATGACTTCAATCATTTTTTCATGAGTACCCGCTAAAGGCCCGTTAGTGACATACTTACCGTTGATAATAATCGCGGGCACGCCAGTTAGGCCATATTTAGCGGCTATAGCTGGTGCTTGACGCATTTTTGAATCGACCGCAAACGATTTATAAGCTTCGTGAAACTCGCTTTCTTTAACACCGTGTTCGGTAAAAAATGCTGCTAATTCGTCTTCGGTTTCAAGCTTTTGCTTTTTATTTTGAATGGCATCAAAGAAGTCCGCATGGAGTTTGTCAACCACGCCGAGTGCTTCAGCAACAAAATAGGCGTGAGCATGTTTGCCCCATGCTTCGCTAAATACGGCAGGTTGTCTAATAAACTCAACATTAGCCGGTTTGCTTTTCAGCCATTTGTTGAGTTCAGGCTCAAACGCATAACAATGTGGACAGCCATACCAGAAAAACTCAATCACTTCGATTTTATCGGCATGTTGCGTCGGTTGTGGAGGATTTAATACTTCGTAGCCGGGTTCTTCGGCATACGCCCAGGGCGTTGTTGCAATGAATAAGACTAATAAACTGTATAGGGCTAATTTTTTGAGCATTTTATCCTCCAGTGTGTAAGGTAAGCGAAGTATTATTTCATTACTGAAATACGGTAAGCGACGGCTTTGATTTCATCTGGTGTCATTTTTTTAGCAATCATAACCATCATATTGTCAGCATTATTGCTACGATTACCGCTTTTAAAATCGGTAAGCGTTTTAATTAAATAATCAGCATGTTGTGATTTTAAAGAAGGAAAGCCAGCGGGTTTATTGCCTTCAGCGGTAGGGCCATGACACGCGATACAGGCTGAAACTTCTCTGGCAATATCACCGTTCCTATACAAATCAGCCCCTTGGCTAAGCATTTTTTGTACGTCGGCTTCGGTTTGTGCCGGAATATCATCGTCTTCGTCATCATCAGGCTCAGGTTTCGGTAATGCGTTGGCGCTGATTTTTTGTTCTTCGTAATAGGCTGCTATGTCTACAATATCTTTATCGGATAAGCCTTTGGCGATAGTCGCCATCATAGGGTCTTTGCGTGTGCCGTTTTTGAAGGCGAGTAATTGTTTTTCTAAATATGTTGCGTGTTGTTGTGCAAGCTTAGGGAATGTTGCTACCATGCTGTTGCCGTGTTCGCCGTGGCAGCTTACACAGGCTGCGGATTTTTCTGCACCAGCGCTGCCATTACCTTCGGCCATTATAGGCCCTGAACCAGCCGTTGATGCCAACAGGATAAATGCAAGCCATTTTGTTTTCATTATTATAGTTCCCCCGTCGGAAGATGTGTTTGGGCCTTTATGAACACAGGCCGCTAAAAACCACGATTCTACCTTAATTAACACGCTGACGCGAGGCAGCAATGAACCCCATTTATCATCAAGCTACGTTTATTAAAAGTTCTCCAACCCTAGAAGTTGCTCCAAAAGACCTGGGTAAGGAAATCGCCTTTGCTGGTCGCTCTAATGCAGGTAAATCCAGTGCTTTAAATGCAATCACTCGGCAATCTTCACTGGCGCGGACGAGTAAAACGCCAGGACGTACACAAATGCTTAATTTTTTTTCTATCACAGAGGAGCTACGCTTTGTTGATTTACCCGGTTACGGTTATGCACAGGTGCCGGCTGATGTGCAAAGAAAATGGCAAAAATCAATGGAAGTGTATTTAAATCAGCGTAAGTCTTTGTGTGCGCTGATTTTAGTCATGGACATAAGACATCCGTTAACGCCGTTCGATACGCAACTTATTTCATGGTGTGAACATGCAGCGCTGCCGTTGCATATTTTATTAACCAAAGCCGATAAACTGACCTATGGCGCAAGTAAAAACACGTTACTGCAAGTGACTAAAACACTCTCTGCATCGACGAGTCCTATTTCATTGCAATTATTTTCGTCGTTGAAAAAAACCGGTATCGAAGATGTTCATAGCGCTTTAGACCGATTATTTGGGCTTGCCGCTGAAACTGCGCAAGGTTTAGAGTAAAAATAAGCGAGGACAACATGGAGTTATATGCGTTTCCGTTTGCAGGCGGTGGTGAGCATTGTTATCGAGAGTTAGAGCCTTATCTCACTCAGGCGGTTTTAAAGACTCAAGCATTGCCGGGGCGCGGTCGTTTGTTGAATAAGCCTTGTCTTAGGCGCTTAGATGAGTTACTGGATTTTTTGCTGGCGGGTATCGCGTTTGATTTGCATAAGCCGTATGCCTTTTTTGGTCATAGCATGGGAGCGTTTATTGCCTATATGTTGACGCGAAAAATTATTGCTTACCATTTGCCAGCGCCTAAGTTATTAATTTGCTCAGGCCGTAAAGCACCCACCATTCTTGACCCAGACCCTAAACATGTCTATCCAACGGCAAAGTTTAGAGCGATGTTACAAGAGCTTGGCGGGATTCCTGAGCTTGTTTGGCAAGATGAGGATTTAATGGCGTTGTTTGAGCCGATTATTCGCGCCGATTTTGAGTTAATAGAAACCACTTATTACCAAACCGCAACGCCTATAACGTTGCCTATACATCTGCTTTTAGGTCGCCAAGACTTGATTTCTAACGTTGATGCCTATGCTTGGCAGCAAGAAACGACGTTACCGTTAACGGTGAGTTATTTTCCCGGTGGGCATTTTTATTTTCAGAACGATTGGCAAGGTTTGGCGAATAAAATCAACAGTATTTTGATTGCGAGTATTTAATAGTGAGATTTTGGTTGATTGCTGAATAAGTGCTTAGGTTAGTGGGGTAATAGTCTCAATCCTTAAGCTATAATCGTAGAGCGCAATAGCGATGGTATGCCCTCGAACGATGCGCTTCCTTACGTCAGCGGCATCCTATAGCGCACTTTATGGCCTTAAAGGCAGTTTATTAATGTTATGTTGATATGTATTTATCGGTGGCCAATGAAATCTAAGGAAATAATCGGGATATTATTAGGCATTTTGGGATTCATGTATTTTGCTGTAACAACATTTAATTCTAATCAAGAATTCTTAGATGAAGTTGTCGGCAGTGTTTCTGGAACGGTTGAGTCAATCGTTGTATGTAAAATTAGTTCTTTTGAGATTTCTAAAGAGTGCGTCGATGTAACTTCAAAACAAAATTTCATTAGACGTCTTAAGGGAGCTAAAAAAGCTCTATCTCTGAGTCATGCTCAAAGCGTGAGTAAGTTAATGATGAAAATTACTTCAACAGAATCGGATAAAAAACAGAAAATTGCTTGCTTTATCGTAGATGAGTATGCAGAAGCTAAAGACCTGTATTTATCAAGGATTGATTCTGGTAGAAATTGCTCTAATGCTTTTTTTAGGTATTTGAGTGGAGTTGTTAAAATCCAACCTTAACCTAACTTCGTCACCTAATAATGAAACTCACAGCTATTTCAATTGGTTAAAAATTTTTACTGTCGGTTGACATTACGGTTTTTTTGCAACCCGTAAGACGGAATCGTAAGTTGGATTAGCTAAACGTAATCCGACATAACGATGTTACATTGCCTACGATGGGTTAAGCAGATAGGCCGCGTACACCATAACGGCAACCGCTTAACGACCACCACAGATGCGTTGTTTAAACTTGAAAGCAAAAGATAAAACGCAAGTTTATGAAAAAATTTGATGCCGTAGAAATGATATACGGAGGTTGTGAAAATGATGAATGCGGTAACTGTAGTGGTCAAGTTTTTTCGGACACTAAGATAGGTTGTCGTTTAGTAGTAT
>CAWUNX010000076.1:0-11382 GCA_963923905.1 uncultured Methylocucumis sp. | reverse complement strand
TGCTATTTTAACTTGATTCTTAATGTTTTTGCCTGCAATTAATGAGAAGTTACCCCAAACCACATTACTTAATCACTTAGGTCGTTGCTTAGAGTCAATGCGGCAGTTTCAGCAAGCCGAGGCGATGCTAGAGCGCAGTCTATTGTTAAATCCTAAGCAACCCGATGCGATTCAACATTTTTGCCATTTACGCCAAAAACAATGTCAATGGCCTATCATTAAATCGTTTCCTGGTTTATCAAAACAATATTTCTTAGAAAGTTTCGGGCCTTTAGGTTTATTGGCATTAGCCGACGATCCCAGTTTACAGCTGTCGGCAGTGCAAGCGTGGATGGCGCGCAAAATACCTACCGAGCTACCCAGATTAGCGCCATATCAAGTGTATGAGCATCAGCGCTTACGCATTGGTTATTTGTCGTGTGATTTTCGCTGGCACGCTGTCAGCATTTTAACAGCTGAGCTATTTGAGTTACATGACCGTACTGAGTTTGAAATATATGGTTTCGATTTCAGTGTAGACGATGGTGGTTCTATGCGAAAACGTGTACTGAGTGCGATGGATCATCACATTCCTATACACGAGCTAAGCGATGAGGCAGCGGCGCGTTTGATTCGTGCGCATGAAATCGATGTGTTAATCGATTTAACCGGGCTAACGGCGGGGGCGCGTTATAAAATTTTGGCCTATAAACCTGCGCCTATTCAAATTTCTTATTTGGGCTTTGTCGGTAGTTGTGGTTTACCGCAAATGGATTATGTTTTAGTCGATAGATTCGTGTTTCCTGAAGCATTAGCGCCGTATTACGTTGAAAAGCCTTTATATTTACCCGAAGTGTATAAAATCAACGATAGCAAGCGCGTGATTGGACTTACGCCTAGTCGTGCTGAGCTTGGCTTGCCAGAGCAAGGCTTTGTTTATTGCTCGTTTAATGGCAGCTATAAAATTACCCCAGAAATTTTTGCATTATGGATGCGTATCTTGCATAGGGTACCTAATAGCGTGTTATGGCTGATTGCAGATAATCCTTGGGCGCAAGCGAATTTAACTGAGCAGGCAAAACGCCATGGTGTGGCTGCCGAGCGTTTAGTATTTGCTCAGCGTGTGTCGCCTGCTGACTACCTGGCGCGTTATCGAGTTGCTGATTTACTGTTAGATACTAGCCCTTATAACGCAGGCACAACGGCAAGTGATGCGTTGTGGGCTGGGTTGCCGGTATTAACCTGTCCTGGACGTACCTTTGCAGCGCGTATGGCGGGTAGCTTATTAAACGCGGTCGGTTTAACCGAACTCATCATGCCAGATTGGTTAGCCTATGAAAATAAAGCCGTGCAATTGGCCTTTCAGCCAGAAGAATTGGAGCGCTATCGCCAGCGCCTAAAAACGTCAGCGTTAACGTCGCCTTTGTTTGACAGTACGCGTTTTGTGCGTAATTTTGAAGAGACATTAAAGCTTGCGGTGAGCTTAAATCATATCAGTCAAGAATAAGGCATTGTTAGAAAATCCTATGTGTTAGCCGTTATTGCGTGGCTTCGATAAAAATATGCCAAAAATGAGCATTGGTTAAAAAATATTGCGAAAGTAACTAAAGTTTTTCTAGGCACAGTCGCTAAAAGGTCTAACAGTTCAGTCGCATGGGCGGACGTTACTAAATTCACAACACACACTAGAAGGCATTCAAATGGCTACGATTATTTATGCAGACCTTACACCAGAAGAAATAGCTGCGTTACCGACATCGACTATTTCGGCGATATCATCGGCAGACCTTACCAGTTTATCGTTAGACCAGGTAGCTGCCTTAACTGCCGAGCAAATCGTTTCGTTAAAAACTAAAGTAGCGTTGTTCACTGTTGACCAAATGCCCGCTTTGACAACTGAGCAAGTTGCGGCATTTACCAAAGACCAGACCAAAGCGTTAAAAACTACGCAATTGGAAGTACTAACTACTGATCAATTAGTGGCTATCGACCCTACCGATTTAGCGGCATTGGTTAGCACGCAAATTAAAGCGTTAAGCAGTGACCAAATCTCTGCATTAACCACGGATCAAATCGCAGCGTTATTAACTGCGCAAATTATTGCTCTGGAAACCGATGACATTTCGGCATTGAGCAACGATCAAATCACCGCAATGACCAGTGCTCAAGTTAAAGCGCTGTCCAGCGCACAAATCGCTGCTTTATCACCTTCACAAGCCGCAGAATTAGAGCCAGAAGATATATTCGGCTTAAGCAGTTTACAAATCAAATCATTCACAACTGATGCGATTGGTTCATTAAAAACCGACCAAATTGAGGCGTTAACCAAAACGAATATTGTTGGTTTGACGAGTGCACAAATCGCTGTAATGACGAATGCTCAAATCGCTGCGATTGAGACCGGCGACATTACTGCGATGACCACCGGCCAAATTAAGGCTATGTCAGGCACGCAAATTAAAACGTTAACGGCCGACCAAATTGAAGTATTAACGACTGCGCAAGTTAAAGCGATAGATGCTGCAGATATTACCTCGATGTCCACGACGCAAATCGATGCGATGACGACGGCACAGATTAAAGTGTTAGGCACGGATCAAGTGCAAGCCATGACGTCAGCGCAAGTTAGGGCATTAGAAGAAGGCGATATTGCGGTAATGAGCAGCGCTCAAATTACAGCGTTAGGTAATGACGTATCAAAAATGACGGTTGACCAAATTGCTGCGTTAACCAAAACTAATATTATTGGTTTAACACCGACACAGGTTGCCAGTTTAGTCGCAACCAGCCAGATCCCTGCAATAGAAACGGCTGATTTGACTGCAATGACGACGGCGCAGATTAAAGCGTTTACCACAGCTCAGGTGTCTAATTTAACTGAAGACCAAATTGCTGTGTTAAGTTCGGCACAAGTGGCTGCACTTGATACAGCTGACATCGCTGTGTTAAGCACAAGTCAGATTGATGCGTTGACGACAGCGGCTGTTAAAGGTTTAAGCACTGGACAAATCAAAGCCTTAACAACGGCACAATTACCGTCGTTAAGCCCAGACACCATTTCAATCTTAAATAGCATACAAATTAAAGCGATTGAAACGGGAGACATTCCGGTGTTAACCGCCGATCAAATTGCTGCGTTAACCACCGCTAATATTAAAGGCTTAAGCAATTCGCAAATGGAAGCAATGAGTTCTGACCAAATCGCTGCAATTGAGTCAGCTGATTTTGCAGTATTAAGCAGCGCTCAAATCAAATCTATTAGCACGGGCGATATTGCAGCGTTGACGACTGATCAAATTGTAGCGTTGACTAAAACTAGCATTATTGGTTTATCAACTACACAAATTCAGCAATTAACGACGACTCAGTTACCTAGCATTGAAACGGCCGATATAAAAGTCATGACGCCGGCGCAAATTAAAGCATTAACGACTGCGCAAGTGCCTTCATTAACCTTAGATCAAATCAGCGCGTTAAGCTCAACCCAAATCGCATCGTTGGATACCGACGACATCGCCGTACTGACCAATGCACAAATTGCCGCGTTAACTACGGCTAATATCAAAGGATTGTCTGCGGCACAAGTCGATGCGCTCAGCACTGAGCAAGTGTCCAATATAGAAGCTGAAGATATTGCGGTATTAAGCACGGCACAATTAAAAGCCTTAGACACCGATATTTCGGCTTTAGGCGCAGACCAAATGGCGGCGTTAACAGCTAGCAATATTAAAGGCTTAACTACCGCGCAAGTGGCCTCGTTAAGCGCTAATCAAATTCAAGCGCTGACTCCTGATAACATTATTGGTTTAACGACGGCGCAAATGAAAGCATTGACTGCGGCACAGTTAACGGCGATTGAATCGGATGATTTAAACGTATTAAGCGCTAGCCAATTGGCGGCTATCGATGCTAGTGATATTAACGCATTGGATTCCACTCAGCTTGATACCTTTTTATTAGCGCTTAGTAATCCGGTTAAAGTCGATGCCACCGGTTTCAGTTCCGCTGCCTTAGATGTGTTAGCGGCTAATGCCGGTAACATTAGCGCGATAACCGGCGTGATGGCTTTAACGTCTGGGCAAGACACTGAAGAATTAAGCGCTTTATTGGATTTGTATAGCGGTACATCAGCAACGGTTGTTGCAACAGGCATGGTGTCTGATGATATGGATGTCATCGCGGCTAATAGTTCTAAAATTGCCGCTTCAGGCATTTCCGGCACGATTAGCTTGACACAATCGCAATATGAAACCATTACCGGGGTAAAATTAAGAAATTCAGGTACTGACGCATTAACGATTAGCGAAGTTGCTGATGACACAACCGTGACAGTTAACGGTTTCTCAGGAGCGTCGTTTACCGGTACGTTAGTGAGTGGTGGTACAAGTGGTAAATTTGTGGTTATCGCTAGGGCCGGTGCACAATCCATTACGACCGATGATGGCGATGACATTATAACCGGTGGTGCAGGCGCTGATACGCTAGATGGTGGCAATGGTGATAACACCTTTATTTATTCAGGTGTTAACGCCTTTGTGATAGGCACGGCTACCGTTGATACGATTACTGGCGGTACAGGTACCGATACCGTACAAATTTCCGATGCGATAACCTTAGGCAATACAGTTGACTTATCAACGACGACGACCAACGTTGAGCGCATTGTTGCGGCAGCCCAGTCGGCATCAGCCTTAGCGCACAGCATTACGATAGGTGCGGGTTTATTGTCCGGGTTTAACACCATTGACTTATCTGCCGATACTAACTCAGCCTCAACTGGTGTGATTAACTTAACTGCGATTACCGCAGTATCAGGTGGTGCTACGCTGAAAGGGGTTGCTAAAGGCGCTAACACATTAACCGGTGGTGATGAAATAGATACGATTTACGGCGGTTCTGCTGCGGATGTCATAACCGGAGACGGCGATGGCGCGGATGCTGCTGCCGATGTTATTTATGCTGGTGCGGGTAATGACACGATAAACTTTATTCGTGGTGACTTAGCGGCTGCCAGCGTAGTCGGTGGTACAGGTACCGATACCATCGCGATTACAGCCGCATCGGTCGCTATCGTGGATGCCGATTTTGCTAACTATAGCCAAGTTGAAAAATTATCATTAACCGGTATCAGCACGGCGGTATTAGGTAGCAATGCGGGTGCTGCGGGCTTTACGACCGTAGTGACCGGTGCGGGTGATACCAGTATTACTAGCACGCAAACCTCGTTAACCGTTGATGGTAGCAGCATCGGTGCTAACGATTTAACCTTAGCGGGTTCTGCCAATATCACGGCAACTGTCGGAGCAACGGCGACATCGATTATCGGTACAACCGCAACAGGTAATTTAACCTTAACCGGTGGTGCAGCGATAACGACGATTAACGGTGGCTCTGGAGATGATGTGATTACCGCTTCATCAACAGCGGCTAATACCATTATCGGTGGTAATGGTGCTGATACGCTCAACATTAACTCATCTGGTGCTACAGCATTTACTGATTTAGGCACAGGTGGTTCAGTTGATGTTGTGAAAATAGCGGCTGCCGCTGGTGTAGTGACAGGTACTGTTACAGGCGATTGGACGGCAACTTCGGGCACTTATAACTTAGGTACAGCGATAACCGATGCTATTTTAAATACCGCAGCATCTAACGTAGACTTAACCGAAGTGATTACAGGTAATGGTTGGACAATTAACAACACGGCTGCAGCAGCATTAAGCTTAAAAGGCAGTATTGGTAACGACAGCATTACCGGTGGTACAACTAGCGATACTATCGTGGGTAATGCGGGTAATGATACCTTGGTAACAGGTGTAACTACGGCGGGCAATACCGACAGCATGACTGGTGGTAGCGGTAACGATACCTTTAACGTGGCAGGTGCCTTAGGTACGGTAGTTATTACCGATTGGGGTAATGGCGTAGACGTACTATCTGGCGTATTAGGTGCTGCTACCGGTGCAATAAACGTGACCATTAGCAATAGCTCAGCCACCGCGCTTAGTCTGGCAACAGCAGCAGCTGCAGCGACAAACACCGCCACGGTAACCGGTGGCACGGCGGCTGATACGATTACCGGTGGTGCGGGTAATGATTCTATTTCAGGTGGCAACGGTGCGGATAGTATTACCGCAGGTGACGGCGACGACACCATTGTATTAACCGAAACTGTGTCTGCTGTTGATAAAGTGATTTTAGGGGCGACATTTGCAGCTAATGGCACTGATACGATTACCGGTTTCAAAAGCGGTACTGATAAAATCGACATTAATGCCTTTGGTACAGCAACTTCGTTTACTACGACAGGTGCGGCTGTTTCCTTTACCGCCGCAGCCAATGCCGTGTTGTTCTTTAGTGGCGGTTCTGCCGGCGATGCAGATTCAGCAGCAGCGTCAAGAACCTTTATGAGTGCGAATTTGACCTATACCGATACGGCGGCAACCTTTTATGCTGTAGTGGTCGATGATGATTCGACAACGATTTACGAGGTGTTAGGTGATGCCGGTGGTGATGAGTTTACCGGTGACACGTTATCGGTTGTTGCCACTATTGGCTCAGTCATGGCGTCTAGCGACTTCTTATTCACCTAAGCAAACACTGCTGTCACGCGTGTTTTCTCCAACCGCCTAAATGCCTAGCATTTAGGCGGTTTTTTTATGTAGCATCCTTTTACAACGAAAAAAGTGAGAGATTGTACGCACTATGCCTTTTACACCGTTTCACATGGGGCCAGGGTTAGCAATAAAAGCTCTGATGCCCCGCTATTTCAGCTTGACTAGTTTTGGCTTTGCTCAATTAATCATCGATGTTGAGCCGTTGGTGCATATTTTGCGTCACGATTCTGTGTTGCATGGCGTTACGCATACTTATTTGGGCGCATTGTTAGTGGGGGTGGTCGCGTTGGTGGTTGGTAAGTTCGCTATGCAATCGTTATTGCGTAGTTGGAATGGTATGGTCAATGTTAACTATTTACGATGGCTGCAAGTTAATAGCGAACTTTCATGGCCTGCGGTTGCAACAGGGGTATTTATCGGTACGTTTTCGCATATAGTGCTAGACAGCATGATGCATATCGATATGCAGCCTTTTTGGCCATTAAGCACACGAAATAGTCTGTTAAATGTTATCCCAGCTTCATGGGTTTATTTATTGTGCAGCGGTTTAGGTGTGTTTGGCGTTATGTGTTTATTGACCCGCAAAGTATTTAATCTTTAAACACGCCAATTATTTACTGGTATGTGTATACACCCCATCCCAGTTCTCATCGGGTGGTGAGATGCGGTACTCATCTATGCGCTCAAGATAAAGGGCGTAAAAATCGTCATCGGGATAACGGCTTTGTAGCTCTTCGAAAATATCACACGCTTTGCCCCATTGCTGTGAGCGATAAAAAGCTAAGGCTTCAGCAACCTCGTTAACGGTTTGGCGTTGGTCTTCATTGGTCTCATTAACTGCTGCAATAGGTTCGTAAATAGTAATCGGCTTTTTCTTGCCTTTTACCCGCACTCTATCTAATTCACGATAAATAAATCCTGGTGCTGCGTTTTTTGTCGCTTCGCTGACAATAATTTTAACGCTGTATTGTTTCGTCAAGCCCTCCAAACGAGAGCCTAAATTGACGGCATCGCCCATGACGGTATAGGCCATGCGAAATTCCGAACCCATATTACCTACGCTCATCGTGCCTGTGTTAAGCCCTATGCCCATATCTATCAGAGGCCACTTTTGCGGAAAATTCTTGTTGATGTGGGATAACAATTTGATGATATTCAACGACGCTTCTACCGCTAAAGCCGCATGGTTGTTGTTGTGAAGCGGTGCGCCCCAAAACGCCATAATGGCATCGCCGATATATTTGTCTATCGTGCCTTGGCTCTCATGAATGATTTTCGTGACGGGTGTAAAAATGGCGTTTATCAGTTCGCATAAGTCGTGCGGAGCTAAAGTTTCGGAAATCGTCGTAAAGCCACGCACATCGGAAAAAAACACGGTCATCTCTCGGCTTTCACCTTGTATGGAAAATTCTTCATCTGATTGGCTCATTTGAGCAACTAATTCAGGTGGAATGTACTGACCAAAAATATTGCCTAATTGCTTTTTACGGCGATTTTCTAAGAAAAAACCAAAGAATAAATGTACGCCGTACAATAAACTGAATTCGGACAAGGGTGCGGCTAAGGCTAAATCGCTATTTTTTTCATGCCAATAATAGCCATTCATGAAGACTAAAATGGCTAGGATTAAGACGAATACCATAGCTGATGTTAAAATGGCGACTCTAGGAAACACCAGGATTGCTAGCAAACCTAAGATTAATGCAGTAAGTATCTCAGAGCTGACGGCGTTATTGGGTTTAGCTTTAATCCTCTCATCTAATAACCCGCTTAAAATATTAGCGTGTACTTCGACGCCGTTATATAAGCTGCCTACCGGCGTGGCTCTGGAATCAAAAAGCCCGGGGGCTGTCACGCCAAACAAGACGATTTTGTCTTTAAGCAGGTCTAATTCTGCTGTGCCGTTTAATACATCAGCGGCTGAGACATAAGGTAAGCTATTAATAGTGCCTCGGAATGGCACCAGCATTGCGCCTTCAGCATCAACAGGAATGGTAAAGCCTTCGACGCGTATACCTTCTAAGCGATTATCACTTTTACCATATTGATTAGTGAAAAACTCAGGTTTTGGTAAATCAAATAATGCCCTAAACATCGCGAATGATAGGGATTCATAGATTTTATTGTGATATTGCACAATCAGCGGTAGTCGCCGGTACACGCCATCTATATCGACTTTAGGGTTATTAAAAAAACCGCCTGCGTAAGCCGCTTGTTGTAAAAGAGGTAAGTTGCCAGTATAGCTTTTAGGCTCGATTAATGTTTGCGCAAACGGCATCGTCGTGGCATCAGCAAGAGGTCGTGGTAATAAGCCAATTTCACTATATTTTTCTTCAATATGACTGTTGAAAAATCCTAAGACGGTTTTGCGATTGCTTAGGCTATTGGCAAAAACTTGGTCATAGGATAATTTGGCTTTTAATTTTTCAACCGCTGCCTGAAAATGGGTGTCATCTTTTAATTCGCTATCAGCCAGCTTTTCAACTAAATCTAAGCCAGAACTTTTATCCTCTTCGGCAAATACCATATCGAAGCCCACGAGCTTAACGTTGTAATACTCGAACAACATGTCCATTAAATACGCTATTTTATTCCGGCTCCACGGCCAGCGGCCTTCCACGGCTAAACTTTGTTCATCGACAGCAACAATGACAATGCGCGAATCGACAGTATTCGGCATTGTGGCACGTAAGCGCATATCGTAAAAAATATTTTCCATGCGTGATAGGGTCGGAATAATGAAATGCCCTGAACTATGCGCGGCATATAAGCCGGTAATGAGTAGGCAAGCAATGAGACGATAGATTTTTAACCACTTATTGCTATGTAACATAAGATATGAACGCAATATAAACGAAGGGATTTTTAAGGCTCGAATGGTATACTGAAAAGCTATAATTTTGCCACTGTTAGAAAATTTAGCGTTTGAGTGTGGTCGCAAGATAAACAACCTTGAATGCGTACCATAGAACTTGCTTTTAAAATGATATGCCTACTGTTGAAGTCTTTGATATAACCTGTCGTCAGTGTCCCCGTTTGGCGGAGTATTTAGCGACGATAAAACAACAATATCCTAGTTACCATGCTCAACCGGTCGCGCCTTTTGGTGCAGACCAGATTCAATTATTAATTGTAGGTTTAGCACCGGGGTTGCATGGTGCTAATGCCAGCGGCAGACCGTTTACCGGCGATTATGCCGGGTTGTTGTTGTATAAAACGTTGTATGACTATGGATTTAGCAACGCGCCTGTTTCTAATGCACTTAATGATGGCTTAGAGTTAATCCGCTGTCGGATTACCAATGCCGTTAAATGCGTGCCACCGCAGAACAAGCCTTTACCTAGCGAAATCGCGCAATGCAATCATTATTTAAGCGCCGAGTTAACTGCATTGCCTGAACGAGCGGTTATCTTAGCGTTAGGCCAAATTGCGCATCAAGCGGTGCTAAAAAGTTTTGCCATTAAGCAAAAGCAAGCGGTATTTAAGCATAATAGCCAGCATGAACTACCCGGTGGGCGGATATTAGTCGATTCTTATCATACCAGCCGCTACAACATGCAAACCGGGCGTTTAACAGAAGCCATGTTTCAGCAAGTTTTTGACCATATTAAAGCCTTGCTCGCTAAGGTCTGATAAAATCGCTTTTATTTTACCGTCAGAGATATAGGTGTTATGGGTATTAAATCGGATAAATGGATACGGCTTATGGCAGAGCAACATCAAATGATTGCGCCGTTTGAGTCGGGTCAAATAAGGGAGTCGGAACGAGGCAAAGTGATTTCTTACGGTACTTCGAGTTATGGTTATGATGTGCGTTGTTCGGATGAATTTAAGATTTTTACCAATATTAATTCAGCCATTGTCGACCCTAAGGCATTTGATTCTAACAGTTTTATCGATGTAAAGGCTGATGTGTGTATTATTCCACCTAATTCGTTTGCGTTAGCAAGAACCGTAGAATATTTTCGGATACCGCGTGATGTCTTAACCATTTGTTTAGGTAAATCAACTTATGCACGGTGCGGAATTATTGTTAACGTGACGCCGCTAGAGCCTGAGTGGGAAGGGCATGTAACGTTAGAGTTTTCCAATACCACGACGCTACCCGCTAAAATTTATGCTAATGAAGGCGTCGCGCAAATGTTATTTTTTGGCGGCGATGAGGTGTGTGAGACGTCTTACAAAGATAGAGGCGGTAAATACCAGGGTCAAACCGGTGTAACTTTGCCTAAAGCTTAAGCTTATTAGAGCCTAAGGGGTTAGCAAACGCTAACCCCAGGCTAGATTTAAGCTTTTTTCACAAATTGCGATTTTAACTGCATAGCGCCTATGCCGTCGATTTTGCAATCAATGTCATGATCGCCGTCAATCAGACGGATATTTTTGACTTTAGTCCCTACTTTAACGACTAACGAAGAGCCTTTAACTTTTAAGTCTTTGATAACGGTTACCGTGTCACCATCAGCCAATGTATTGCCGTTGGCATCCTTAATCACGCGCGTATCATTCGCTTCAGTGGATGCGTCCATGGGCCATTCATAACCGCATTCGGGGCATATAAATAAGTTATTGTCTTCGTAACAATAATCAGAACTGCATTGAGGGCAGGTAATCGAATCGCTCATGGTTTTCCTAGTTAGTGTAAGGTGAAAATGTCACAATGATAAACTACCTACAATGCCAGAGTGCATTGTTTTCTGCAATGGGTTTAGCAACGTTATTCATTGCTCATTTGTAACTACTCAGCCCGACCAAAAACCGCTATAGTAATAGCATGAAAATCAAC
>CAWUNX010000075.1:0-11393 GCA_963923905.1 uncultured Methylocucumis sp. | reverse complement strand
TGTTTTAAATTTGAACTTTTTTATTAACTTTATGAGGAATTAAGATGTTGTTAAAACCCACTCAACTAGTGCTTGCCATAGGAGCATTGCTTGCTGGTATGTCATTAAACGCAACGGCTGATACAACCAAAAGCTTTGAGCAAAAAAGCCGCATTGTTATCAAAGATTTATGTGCTGACCCTGAAAAAGAACAATGTATCGAATTGCTTGATGTATATAACATCCGTGAAAACAATAGCGGTTTCCCGGTCGCTCCTGCTCAGCCTTATGGCAGCACTATTACTGTTCCGGCTGATGCGTTTGCTGAAGGCGATAAAATCAAAGACATCAACGTTACGATTAAAGGTTTAACCCATGACCTAGTCGATGATGTGGATATGTTATTAGTCGGTCCACAAGGTCAATATGTCATGTTGATGTCTAACGTCAGTGGCTCAACGGCTGCTGAAGGCACGTCTACGGCGGTTAAAAGCTTGAACTTGATTTTTGATGATGCAGCTACACTACCATTACCAAATAACACGCGTAACGACGGTACATTGACCACTAGCACGACTAGTGAATTGTTTGGCATCGTTTATGATGAATGGGTTAACGTGTGGACTAATACGTCAGCCCAACGCTTTAAACCGACTGACTACGACCCAAGCAATCCTTTAAGCGTCGATGACTTAGACCAATTCCGCACACCTGTGCAAGCCAGTTTGATTACGCCGGGCACTGTTGTCGATATGACAACAGCTGACCAAGCCAAGAAGAAACTTACTACATCAGGCCCACTATTAAGCTCTTTCAATGGCTTAACCCCGGCGGGCGACTGGAAACTCTACATCGTTGATGATTTCTTTTGGTACAAAGGCGAAGTTAAAGGCTGGAGCCTAGAAATTACCGCCGGTCAATAACGTGTAACGAAAATGTCGAATTACGCCTCCCGCCATCGCCACAGGCTAAACCATTCTACATCTCAACCTAAACATCCGACAGGCGTGCTACGTTTGTCGGATTTTTGTTTTGTAACAGAGCGCAACGGAGTTTTATGATAGGTCATTTTGCATACCGGCATTTATCATCGAGACCGCCAGTTTTAATGGTATGGTTAAGCTTAGCTTGGCTGTTTAGTCCGCAAGCCGTTGCCGATGAACCAACATCCAACCCATCGACCACTAAACCGGCTACACTGCCAACTGTAACCGTCGAAAGCGAACAAATCACTCCAGCCCATGCGCCCATACAAGGTTATGTGGCAGATAGCTCAGAGTCTGTCAGTAAAACCGATACACCATGGCTAGAGCTGCCTCAGTCCATCAGTATCATTGGCAAAAACGAAATCACTGCCCATGCTGCACAAAGCGTTACCCAAGCCGTGGCATATACACCAGGCATCTTAAGCGGTTTATACGGACCTAGCACGCGTGACGATTATTTGAATCTACGTGGCTTTACTGCCACGCAATTTTTAGACGGCACTCGGTTAATGAGTTCTAACACCAGTTATGCCCAATTACGCGTTGACTCTTACGATTTAGAGCGGGTAGAAGTATTACGCGGACCCTCGTCAGTGTTGTATGGACAAAATCCGCCCGGTGGCTTGGTGAACATGACTAGCAAACGCCCCACTGAAACGCCGTTTCATGAAATGCAATTGTCAGGTGGTAGTTTTGACCGTATACAAGGTGCATTAGATTTAAGCGGTCCGGTCACTGGTCGCGATGATTTACTGTATCGTATTGTCGGTGTTGCTAGAGGTAGTGGTACGCAAGTCGACCATGTTGATGACGACCGTTATTTTATTGCGCCTAGCTTCACTTGGCGTAATGACGCCACTTCATTGACCTTCTTAAGCCATTACCAAAAAGATGAAACCGGTAATGCCATGCAGTTTTTACCTTATGAAGGCACGGTGCTGCCTAACCCGAATGGTCAAATTCCTAGCGAACGCTTTTTAGGTGAACCCAGCTATGATAGCTATGAGCGTGAGCAGTTTGCCGTTGGTTATGCGTTAGAACATGCGTTTAGCGACACGATTAAAGCGCGGCAAAACTTTCGTTATACCGATGTAACCAGTAACTACCAAGGGCTTTACCCAGATAATTATTGGGGAAGTTTTGTCCGCCCCACTGACGACCCTGAGCTACCTGTAGAGTCTGACCCTAACCGGCGCCAAATCAGTCGGTATGGCTCAGCTTACCAAGATAAAACTCAAACCATCACGTTAGATAATCATTTGCAAGCCGATTTAACCTTTGGTGCAATGCAACATACGTTTCTGGCGGGTTTAGATTTCAGGCACTTTGAAGCCCGAAGACGCAATGGCTCTACGGAATATGACTTGCCCGAACTGTTTTTTGATGTGTATAACCCGGTTTATGGCGTTGATTTTACTAAGCCTGAATTGATTAATCGAGTTCGTTCAGACCTGTCGCAAGTCGGCATCTATGGTCAAGATCAAATCAAATGGCGGCAATGGCTGTTAACCGTCAGCATACGCCAAGATTGGGCTGCCAGCCAAACACACGAAAAAAGAGACGGTGAAATAACCGATACTACGCAAGATGATGAAGCCTTTACTTATCGTACGGCGCTAGGTTACCAATTTGATAACGGCATCGCGCCTTATTATAGCTATTCCGAATCGTTTGACCCGGCCATTGGCGCAGACCGACTTGGCAAGGTATTTAAACCCACCACCGGTCAGCAACACGAAGTCGGCATCAAATACCAGCCGCCGGGCTACAACGCCTACGTCAGCGTGTCTGCCTACCATTTAGTACAGCAAAATGTGTTGACGCCGGATTTAACAGAGCCAGACAATCCTCAGCAAAGACAAACCGGTGAAGTCGTCGCGCATGGTATGGAGCTTGAAGGCAAAGCCAGTTTGGCGAACGGCTTAGATATGACTGTGGGCTATGCATATACCGCGACAGAAGTGACTAAAACCGAAGAAGATAGCGAACAAGGCAAATGGTTGACTTACACCCCTAAACATCAAGCCTCGTTATGGCTAGATTACACGCAGCCTAGCGGAGCATTAGCCGGTATCGGCATGGGCGCTGGCACTCGGTATGTAGGGATGAATTATGGTGATTTAAGCAACAGCCAAAAAGCGCCTAGTTATGTTTTAGCCGACTTAGCAGCCCATTACGACTTAAGCAAACTAGATCCGCGCATGAAAGGTTTACGCTTATCGGTTAATGTTAATAACTTATTAGACAAAACTTTTGTCGTAACCTGTGGTGACGGTTATTGCTTTTACGGCGAACGCCGTACGGTATTGGCAAGCCTACGTTATAATTGGTAGTCGATTAAACGTAGTAGGGTACGCAATGCGTACCCTGACAACAGGGATTATATCTGCAAGCTTACCCTCTTAAATCCTTACTCACTCTAACAATCTCAGCCGTGTCGCTTTGCTTTTCTACACTAAAGCCTAGTTTGGTCAGTAGCGATAACATGGCCGTATTCGTGCTTAGTACTTCGGCTTCAAAAAAACTAATGCCTTTATCTTTCGCCGTTTGCATTAAGGTTTTCATTAAGCGTGAGCCTATACCCAAACCCTGGCTGTCATCGGCGACTACTAAAGCGAATTCTACGGAGCGACCATCGGGATTTCTAATATAACGCCCTACGCCTAACTCTTTGGGCGTTTGCTCGTCGTCGGTGACGGCGACAAATGCCATTTCGCGGTCGTAATCGATTTGGGTAAAACGCACTAACATTTCTGGCGTTAACGCATGTAAGGCTTGGCGGAAGCGGAAGTATTTGGTTTGGTCAGACAACCGGCTAATAAAATCTTTTTCCATCACAGCGTCTTCTGGACGAATAGGTCGAATCACAATGTTATGGCCATTGCTGAGCTGATAGGCTTGGCTTAGCTCATGCGGATAAGGGTGTATCGCCATGTGCGCATAGCGAATTAATTGATGCGAGAGTTGCACTTTAATCCGGGCATCGACTGCTACCGTGCCTTTATCATCGACAATGAGAGGATTAATGTCTAATTCCATGATTTCAGGCAATTCGCTGACCATTGCCGATACGTTTAGCAGCACATTGATTAACGAGGTGATATTGGCGGGCGGCAGGTTTCTAAAGGCTTGTAAATAACGCTGAGCCTTAGTTTTAGCGAGCATCTGTTTAGCCATATAAGCGTTTAACGGGGGTAAAGCAACCGCGCTGTCTTTTAAAATTTCTACCATCGTACCGCCTAAACCTACGCTAATCGCAGGGCCAAACACCGGGTCGCGAATCACGCCTATCATAATTTCACGGCCTGCCGAGGCGCGATACATAGGCTCTATGGTCATTTCTACCTCTGCAATATCCGGCTGTATCTGCTTAATCGCGTCAGCCATTTCGGTGTACTGCTTAGAAACCTCTTGTACGCTGGCAATATTTAACCGTACGCCGCCTATATCGGATTTATGGCTAAACTGCGCCATATTGACTTTTAACACTACCGGAAACCCTAGGGTTTGCGCGGCAATCATCGCGTCTTTCGCGCTAGCAACTTTTATGGTTTGCGTTACAGGAATATGAAACGCTGCTAATACCGCTTTGGCTTCTTGCGCGGTCAACACTTGCCGACCTTCCGATAAGATACGCTCGATGATTAAACGCGCGCCGGTCACGTCTGGCTGGGGTTCAGACGCGATGGGTAACGGAATTTGTTTTAATAAAATTTGGTTTTGCGTGTAATTAGCCAGTAACGCAAACGCATCGACGGCTTCTTCCGGCGTATTGAAATGCGCGACGGTGCTATTAGCAAATAAACTGCGCCCTTCTTCGACGCGCGCGCCGCCCGTCCATGTTGCCAGTACCGGTTTTGTACTGCCTTTTGCGCCGTTAATAACGCTTTCAGCCACTTGCGTCGGGCGCGTCATCGCTTGCGGCGTTAAAATCACTAAAATGCCATCAATATTATCATCGGCTAAACAGACTGATAAGGCATGTTGATAACGCTCTGACGTAGCATCACCTAAAATATCCACAGGATTGGCATGTGACCAATGCGGCGGCAACACTTGATTTAAAGCGTTGATACTGGCCTCGCTTAACTCAGCCATTTTTACACCGACATCTTCAGCACGGTCAGTACTCATTACACCTGGGCCACCGGCATTGGTAATAATCGCTAAACGGTTATCGCTAACGGTATAGTTATTAGCCAAAATACGCGCGGCAGAAAATAATTCAGTAATGCTATAAGCTCTCACCACACCGGCTCTAGCAATAGCGGCATCGAATACATTATCGCCGCCCACCATCGCGCCGGTATGCGACATCGCGGCTTTACAGCCCGCTTCATGACGACCGGATTTGATTAAAATCACTGGTTTTAACCTGGCTGCGGCTTTTAAACCGCTTAAAAAATGTCTAGCATCGCGTATACCTTCGACATACATTAGAATCCCCGTGGTTTTGCTGTCGGTCGCTAGATAATCTAATACTTCACCAAAATCAATATCCGCCGCCCCCCCCATGGAAACCACGGTTGAAAAGCCAATATCTTGTGCTTTCGCCCAATCTAAAATCGCCGTGCAGACCGCGCCAGACTGCGATAACAATGCTAAGTTACCGTCTTTAACCACGCCATCGCCAAAGGTCGCATTTAAGTACCCGCTAGGCCTAATCACACCTAAACAGTTAGGCCCAATAATGCGTATGCTGTAACGATGCGCAATGTCCAAAACGTCTTGCTGTAAACGCCTGCCTTCATCGCCTAATTCACCAAAACCTGCCGTGATGATAATAATCGACGTCACGTTTTTTTCGCCGCATTGCCTAACAATGCCAGGGACGGTAGCGGCTGGCGTCGCAATGACTACAAGCTCCAAATCATCGGGCACGGATAATAAATCGGGGTAGGCTTTTAAGCCCAATAAAGTGTCGCGCTTATTATTAACCGGATACAAACCGCCAGAAAAACCGGCTTCTTGCATATTGAGTAGCAAACGATAACCAACGCTGTCTTCCCGTTCCGATGCCCCTACAATTGCTACGGTTTTAGGGGTAAAAAAACGGCTTAAATAATGTGGACCCATCGAAGTCTCCAAGCAAAAAATTTGGATTTTATTGATTTCACAAGGTAATAAATGGGTTTAGCCATTTAACACCGGTATTTTTGAAGTCGTCTATATTGCGGGTTACCAAAGTAAGATCATATAACAAGGCGGTCGCAGCAATCAGCTTGTCCAAAGCATTCTCGGGATTGGGCACACGCATTTTACCCCACAGCAATGCCGTTTCCTGGTCAATGCCAAGAATATTATTCTGGTAACTGCCCAAAATAAGAGTTAACCAACTTTCTAACAACTTGGCTTGAGCAATATCGCCTCGGTGCGCGACTAAATCGACACCGCGCCTGAGTTCACCAAGCGTTATCACCGACAAATACAAGCCTTCTTGGTTGCGTATAGCCGAGTCAAAAAAACGGCGAACACCTAAATTGGCCTTGTCTGCTTTTCGGTGCTCGCTGATGACATTGGTATCAATCAAATACATTCGTAGACTTAATGTCATCGTTTATACGCTCAAAATCACTGTCCAGGCCTACATTAGGCATACTGGCTAATACTTCTGCAAACGATTTACGCTTAGGACTCATTAATGCCTCTGCGAGTATGGCTCTATGCTCTGCTTCGGTAGAGCGGTGATGAGCTACTGCTCTGGCTTTTAGTTTTTTGATAATGTCTTCATCAAGATTTCTTACGACTAAACTTGGCATGGTTAACTCCTTTGCTGTTTGCTATCAATGCTATCACTTAGGCAGCGATGAGGCTAGCGTTGATCTAGGATAACGGTCAAAAGGCGCTAAATTTTTTTCAGTTAATAACAGCAGAATAAATTGATAAGCCTCTTCTAAATGCTCGACCGCTAAGGCACTTAGCGCAGCACCTAACTCAAAGGTTTCGCCTCTAATACTTAATAAAAAACTAGGCGGCGGTGGCTCGTGATATACCATTTGATAAACCGCGAGTACCGCAGCCGGTGTCATCGCATGACTGGTAAAACTGTCGTCACGCTGAGGCGATAACGCTTCAAGACTAAACGCTTGCTCAACAGCCACTGACGCATCAACAAACAACACTATGCTACGGTTTTGTAAATCCATCGCGTGTTCAATTTGCAATTGAAAGTCGGTGAGTAGCTCTATGCCATCGAGCGCTGACAATCCGGATTCTAACTTCTCTAATAACAAAGGCCCTAAGGCATCATCGCCCCGACTGGGATTGCCAACCGCTAACACTAATACTGGCTTAGGTGTAGTCGTGTTCAATGCGTCCGTCACTGTGTTTGGTTAATGAGGCTAATAAGTCTTCGCTTTGCCAACTGCGTAATTCCAACTTTAACGGCATTTTGCCTAACGCATGTGTTGCACAGGATAAACAAGGGTCGTAAGCGCGTATTGCGACTTCTAGGTTATTTAGTAAAGGTTCGGTTAATTCATGCCCAGATAAATATTCCGCAGCAACTTGTCGCACTGACTCGTTCATGCCCATATTATTGCTGGTCGTCGATACGATTAAATTGGCTTTAGTAACAATATCATTCTCATCGACTTGGTAATGATGGAACAAGGTGCCGCGCGGTGCTTCAATCACGCCTATGCCTTCATAACGTTTTTCGCCTTGGCGCACGAGCTCACCGCCTAAAATATCCGGGTCATTTAACAACTGCTTAATGCTTTCAGCACAATGTAACACTTCGATTAAACGCGTCCAGTGGAAGGCTAAGGTGCTATGTACCATTGCTGCTTGACCGCCGTGTGCCTTAAATTCTACCCGTGCGGCTTCTGCTAACGGCGTGTCTATGAAATCGCAGTTATTGACTCTAGCTAATGGGCCTACGCGATACCAGCCATTTTCTTTGCCTAAAGACAGTAAGTACGGGAATTTCATATACGACCAAGAGCGGACTTCTTCATGAATTAAATCGTTATATTGGCAATAGTCGTAATGGTCGGTAATAGTGTCACCCTCAGCCGTTTTCGCTCGGATACCTCCATGATAAAGTTCTAATGCACCATTGGGCTTGACTAACCCCAAGTAATTACTCTTAATCGTCGCGAATTCATCGTAATACGGTAAGTTAGCGCAATGCACTTGCTTGATTAACGCAACAGCGTCTTGTGACCAGGCTATCATTTGCTCAATATCGGCTAATAAATAATCACGTTCTGTTATCGAAAGCGCTTTATTCATTCCCCCGGCAATCGCGCCAGTACCGTGAACTCGCTTGCCTGACACCATGCGTATGACTTCTTGACCGTATTTACGCAATTTAACGCCTTTTAAGCCAATATCGGTATGCTCAGCTAACACTGCTACGATGTTGCGCTTACTAATCTCGCTATCGAAGCCAAACAACAAATCTGGGCTGGATAAATGGAAAAAATGTAAGGCGTGAGATTGCATGACTTGGCCGAAATGCAAAAGTCTACGCAATTTATCCGCTGATACCGGTAAATCCTTAGGATCAATTCCGACCAATTGGTCAATCGCTTTTGCCGCCGCTAAATGATGGCTGACGGGGCAAATTCCACATAAACGCTGCACTAACACCGGTAGTTCCCAATACGGTCGGCCTTGAATAAAGCGCTCAAAGCCTCTGAATTCTACGATATGTAGTCTAGCTTGCTTAACTATGTTTTGTTCATCAACTAACAGCGTCACCTTGCCATGTCCCTCGACGCGCGACACCGGGTCAACGACAACACGTTTGTGTGTGTTCGGTTTTTCTGCGGTTTCTAAATGTTCGTACATGGTATTTCCTCGTTAAGAATTCGTCGCTCTAAATCTATGCGGCCACACTCATTTTACACCAACCCTAAGCAATCCATGCAAAGTGCCTACCGGAGATAAAGCAAGCTAGCCTACTCCAACTTAATGACAATGTCGCACGGTATCATGCCTGGAGTTGATCGAAATCAAAACAAATATTATCAGGTATAAAAAAGCGAATATGTTCGGACTAGTCTCATTGTCACTAAGACCTTTCAGGTTTAAAAAGAGACCTGAAAGCTCTGTGGCTTCGGTGCATCTTTATATACTTCAAACGGTCAAGCTTTTAGTTTTTAGGTAGGGCACACCTCATTACCATTAAATTAAGGAATAAATATTAATATTCATGAGGTTACGATTGTGTTTTGTAATACTTTGCGCACAACTTGACCGATCAGAATATATAAGGAATTTTACAGCTTTTTTACAGTTATTCGGCATAGACTGTCGTTACGTTTTAGCACGTTTAAGTGAGGTCGCCCATGATAGGCATTTATGTAGTGATAATAGCGGTATTTTTTGTATTAACTGGATTACTGGTCATCGGTTGTGAACATTTAAGAGGGCAATCATGAGTTGGATATATTTATTAACCAGCGTTATCACGCTGGGTTTGTTTGTTTATTTAATCGCCGCGTTGTTTTATCCGGAGAAATTCTGATGACACTGAATGGTTTTTTACAAATTGCTTTATATGTTGCCGTGTTGCTCGCCTTGGCAAAACCTTTGGGTTGGTACATGGCTAAAATTTATGACGATGAACCGGTCTTGTTAAAACGTTGGTTTGCACCGCTAGAAGCGCTCATCTATCGATTAGCCGGAGTTAATCCACAATGCGAAATGCGCTGGACTGATTATGCACTGGCTATGTTGATATTTAATCTGGTCGGTATGCTAGCTGTATTTGCGCTACAAAGCCTACAAGCGTGGCTGCCGCTTAACCCTCAACAATTACCCAATATCAGTCCAGATTCTGCATTTAATACGGCGATTAGTTTTGCGACTAACACCAATTGGCAAGGCTATAGCGGTGAATTAACGATGAGTTATTTAACGCAAATGCTGGGCTTAACGGTACAAAATTTTGTTTCCGCTGCGGCAGGTATGGCTACCTTAGTGGCGTTAATTCGAGGTTTTGTGCGCCGCAAAGTGGCTATCATCGGCAATTTTTGGGTGGATTTAACGCGTAGTGTTTTGTATATCTTATTGCCGTTATCGCTAGTCTTTGCCGTCGTTTTAGTCGGTCAAGGGGTGGTGCAAACCTTTAATCCTTATCAAACCGTTTCGTTAACCGAACCCGTGACCTATGAGCAAGCTAAAACAGGTAGCGACGGGCAACCAGTACTCGATGCTCAAGGCAAGCCGGTGACCGAAACCATCGTCGTCAAAGAACAAACGATTGCAGTAGGTCCTGCCGCCTCACAAGTTGCTATTAAACAATTAGGCACAAACGGGGGCGGCTTTTTTAACGTAAATTCTGCCCATCCTTTAGAAAACCCAACGCCCTTAAGTAATTTCTTAGAATTATTGGCGATTTTATTACTACCTGCCGCGTTGTGTTACACCTTCGGCGTGATGGTCGGCGATACCCGACAAGGTTGGGTTATGTTGTCGGCTATGACACTCGTGTTTGTAGCGATGGTCGCCATCACCGTATCGGCTGAACAGCAAGCCAATCCTATGTTTATTTCTCTTTCGGTTGAGCAAGCCGCTAATAACACACAAGCAGGCGGCAATATGGAGGGTAAAGAAACTCGTTTTGGTATTACCAATTCTGCGTTATGGGCGGTAGCCACCACTGCAGCTTCTAACGGTTCTGTCAATGCCATGCACGATTCGTTTACGCCTATCGGTGGTTTAGTGCCGATGTGGCTTATGCAATTAGGCGAAGTCATTTTTGGCGGCGTCGGTTCGGGTTTATACGGCATGATTATGTTCGCGCTAATTGCCGTCTTTGTTTCGGGCTTAATGATAGGCCGCACGCCTGAGTATTTAGGCAAAAAAATCGAGTCCTTTGAAATCAAAATGGCCGCAATAACGATTTTAATCCCTCCGCTGATGGTGTTAGGTGGCACGGCTTTAGCCGTGATGCTTGAAGACGGTAAAGCTGCCGTGTTTAACCCAGGTGCCCACGGCTTTAGTGAAGTTTTATACGCCTTATCGTCTGCGGGCAATAACAATGGCAGTGCTTTTGGCGGTATTTCCGCGAACACGCCTTTCTACAATAGCTTATTAGGCGTTGCCATGTTGTTTTCTCGTTACTGGTTAGCAGTGCCTGTATTGGCTATTGCTGGCTCGTTAGCGGCTAAAAAAATTGTACCGATTGGCCCTGGCACGTTACCCACCCATACGCCTTTGTTTATGGTCTTGCTAATCGGGATTGTGATTATGGTAGGCGCATTGACCTTTGTCCCGGCGCTGGCCTTAGGGCCTATTGTGGAACAGTTGCAAATGCTTAATTCCGTAGCCATTCACTAACTGTGTAGGAGTCTTCTATGAATGCAAAGTCTGCTTCTATGTCTTTATTTGATAAGGATATTATTGGCTTAGCTGTCGTTAATTCGGTACCTGTCTCTTATACACATCTCCGAGCCCACGAGACCAGAGAGGATC
>CAWUNX010000074.1:0-11503 GCA_963923905.1 uncultured Methylocucumis sp. | reverse complement strand
ACACAAGGAGTATCGTCGGCAGCGTCAGATGTGTATAAGAGACAGGTTTTACATCCGTTATTGCGGCTTTTTTGTTGCTAGTTAATAAATTCCCTAAAATTTCAGTATTTTTTTGTGATGTATATCATTTTATTACCAATTTTGTGCTTTGCGGGTAAGCTAGTAATGAGGATTAAAGCTTGCCAAGATAATTTAACGGCATTGGTCTATAAAATTAGCAGCGACATAAGTGGGAAGCGTAATACCTACACACTCACCTTACTCCACCCAATCTAATTACAAACATCTACCCAAATTAACACCATGCACACGCTATCTTTACCCTACCCCGATGATTTGCTCATTACTTCAGGTATATCCCCGCAAGCTCTGGACTTCAGGTATATCCCCGCAAGCTCTGGAAAAAGAACTGGCTTTTTTGCTGGCAGTAAAGTTATTTGAATTGCACCGTTTTTCTTTAGGTAAAGCCGCTGCATTTTGCAGTATGGGGGTAGTGCAGTTTATGTTCGAGCTAGGACGTTTTGAGATTCCGGTTATCAACTTGGATGACGACCAAATCATCGATGAACTAAGCGATGACTAAATGCACGATTGTGGGCGACAGCTGCCTGTTAGATGAGTTTTCCTCACGACTATAGCGTGATAGCAGATACCCTAATGGCAGCGGCATGAGAACAAGGAAATGGATGTTTTATGACAGGTATTCTGCTAATATTAGCGCCCTCTTCTCTTAACACAATAACACTAGAACTATCTTAGGTAAGTATTATGGCTTTTGTGGTCACCGAAAACTGTATTAAATGTAAATTTACGGACTGCGTGGATGTCTGCCCAGTCGACTGCTTCCATGAAGGGCCTAACTTCTTAGTCATAGACCCCGATGAATGTATTGATTGCACTTTATGCGAGCCTGAGTGCCCGGCTAACGCAATCTTTGCGGAAGATGAAGTCCCTGAACATCAACAACAATTTATTCAATTAAACGCTGAATTGTCTAAAACATGGCCATCGATTACCGAAGTAAAAGACGCTATGCCTGATGCTGAAGACTGGAATGGCAAAGAAGGCAAAATTAATTTGTTAGAAAGATAATCGTGCAACACTTAGTTGGGAGCTATAACGCCAACCCAACTAAGACAGGTTACAGCCCCCTAGCTAGGTCTTGTTGAATATCTGCGATATGCTCAAGCCCTACCGATATGCGCAATAATCCATCACTAATACCGGCAGCGGCGCGCTGCTCAGGTGTTAATCGCCCATGAGTGGTACTGGCAGGATGGGTAATAGTCGTTTTCACATCGCCTAAATTCGCCGAAATAGACACCATCTGAGTCGCATCGATTAAGCGCCACGCTTCTTCTTTACCGCCCACCAACTCAAAACTAACAATACCACCAAAACCGGTTTGCTGACGTTTAGCTAATTCGTGTTGGGGATGACTGATTAAACCTGGGTAATACACTTTATTAACCGCTGGCTGTTGCTCTAACCAGGTTGCTAAAGCTAACGCATTGGCGCTATGGGCTTGCATTCTCAACGCTAAGGTTTCAAGGCCCGATAAAAACACCCACGCATTAAACGGACTCATCGATGCGCCACAAGTGCGTTGATAAGGATAGATTTGCTTTTCTATGATGGTTTCGTTAGCCACCACGGCACCGCCTACACAACGCCCATGACCATCGATGTATTTAGTGGCTGAATGCACGACGACATCCGCGCCTAAGGTCAATGGTTTTTGCAATATCGGCGTGCAAAAGCAATTATCAACGACTAATAGGCAACCGTGCTTATGGGCAATATCGGCAATGGCTTGTATATCGCCTATTTCGGTTAAAGGATTAGATGGCGTTTCTAAAAATAATAAGCGGGTTTTAGGTGTAATAGCCGCTTCCCAAGCCGCTAAATCGGACAGTGGCACAAAATCCGTAGCTACACCGAACTTGCCTAAATAGTTTTGCAACAGTAATACCGTACTACCAAACACCCCGCGCGAGCACACAATATGGTCGCCGGCTTGTAATAAGCTTATGCCTACCGCCATAATCGCCGCCATGCCGGAAGCAAAGGCAACACAGCGCTCACCTTGCTCTAACGCGGCTAAGCGTTGCTCAAACGCATGAACCGTTGGATTGGTAAAGCGAGAATAAATATTGCCCGGCGCTTTGCCAGTAAATCTTAAGGAAGCATCTTCGGCATTATCAAACACATAACTGGACGTGGTAAAAATCGGAATGCTGTGCTCGTCTTGTTCAGTGCGCTGATGACCTGTTCTAATGGCAATGGTTTCAGGTTGGTAAGGCGTCTGGTTAGAATCGTTCATGAAAGTTTTATAGTGGTTAATCGCAATTTTGCATTTCAACGATGAATTGACCGCTGCCACGCTCACTGCGTGCTGAATCGTTACGCAACGCTTCTATGCGCTCTAAATACACGCTATCGATATCGCCGGTAATATATTCGTTGCTAAAACACGAGGTATCAAAATGCTGAATATCAGGGTTGCCTTTGCGCACCGCCTCGATTAAATCGTCTAAATCTTGATAAATAATGCGGTCAGCGCCGATTTCCTGACAGACGTCTTGCTCGGTTTTATCGTGGGCGATTAATTCATGTGCTGCGGGCATGTCTATACCATACACATTGGGGTAACGTACTGGCGGCGCTGCCGAAGCAAAGTAGACTTTTTTCGCGCCGGAGTCTCTTGCCATTTGAATAATTTGCGCTGACGTCGTGCCTCTAACGATAGAGTCATCGACTAATAACACGTTCTTGCCTTCAAACTCTAAATCTATCGCATTGAGTTTTTGCCGCACGGATTTTTCCCGCATTTTTTGGCCTGGCATGATAAAGGTTCGGCCTATATAACGGTTTTTCATAAACCCTTCGCGGAATTTAACGCCTAAGATATTCGCCATTTGTAACGCAGCCGTACGGCTGGTATCAGGTATCGGAATCACCACATCAATATCATTATCAGGCCATTCGCGCTGTACTTTTTCGGCGAGTTTAGTGCCCATGCGTAATCTCGCCTTATAGACCGAAATATTATCGATAATAGAATCTGGACGCGCGAAATAAACATATTCAAAAATGCAAGGGCAGTGGTCAATGGTGTCCGAGCATTGCTGAGTATGTAATTTACCCGACTCTTCAATAAATACGGCCTCGCCGGGTGCAATATCCCGAATAAGCTTAAAGCCTAACACATTAAGTGCCACGCTTTCTGACGCAATCATAAACTCAGGCCCGGCATCGGTTTGGCGCTCACCAAACACCACTGGTCTAATGCCATGAGGGTCTCTAAAGCCTAAAATTCCAAAACCTGCAATCATAACCACCACGGCATAGGCGCCACGACAACGTCTATGCACACCGGAAACGGCTTGGAACACGTCGTTAACGGTTAAATGCAATTTGCCTAGACTTTGTAATTCATGAGCAAACACATTCAGTAATACTTCAGAATCCGAGTCGGTATTAATATGACGTTGGTCTTGTACGAATAACGCTTCTTTCAGCTCTTCGGTATTGGTTAAATTGCCGTTATGTGCCAGCGTCAAGCCAAACGGCGAATTAACATAAAACGGCTGCGCTTCAGCAGAGCTGGTACAACCAGCCGTCGGATAACGCACATGCGCAATCCCCATATTACCTCTAAGCTTTAACATGTGTGCATCATTAAACACATCGCGGGTTAAACCGTTATCTTTGCGTAAATGCAAACGACCATTTTCGCAGGTCACAATACCTGCCGCATCTTGGCCTCTGTGTTGCAAAACCGTTAACGCATCATAAAGCTCTTGATTAACGGGAGTATGGGAAACGATAGCAGCAATACCACACATAGTGTTTACCTAGAAGTAAAGATTATCTATATCGAACACGTTTCGTAATATCAAACGAAAGATGATCATGCAACCAAATAACAGTTGCTTGGAACGGCGGAATCAAGCGCGACTTATTCCACCAAGACGATTGTGGCAGCACGGATAACCCGGCTAGCAGCACCAAAATAAAGACAAATATCAGGCTATGCATTAACCCCAAAACCATGCCCACTAGCCTATGACTTGTCGTCAAAGCAGCCGATGCTAACGCCTGACCTAAAATTAACCGTATCAAACCACCGACAGTGACCGTAATAGCACATAGCAGAATATACGATGCAGCCAATCTAGCAGCAGCATCACTAATCGTAGTCGTTAAAAACATGGTAAATTCAAGGCTAAAGCCTAAACCGACTAACACAGCCAATAACCAACAAAACAATGAATACGCTTGTTGTATGAGCCCTTGCCAAACGCCGATTAATAGCGTGATTAACGCTAGGCCTATAATCACATAATCGGCCCAAATCATAACGAACTCGAATAATTATTCAGCAATCAACAAAGTTTTAATGCGCTGTTGATCTAGGCTCGATTTCATCGTCAGTGCACGATTTTTATCTAATTCAGGCCCTACTTTTAGTCGATAAAACGTACCTTTACCACTGACTTGTATGGTTTCTAATTTAACAGGCATACCTTGCTTGCGTAAACTTTCTGACAACGCGAGGGCATTTTCTTTTTGGCTAAAGCTTCCTGCTTGAATATACCAACGACCACCTGAGCTTGCTGTTGCGGCTGGTTTAGTTTTAGCGGGCGTCACAGGAACAACGGGGGCAACCACAGGTTTAGCGACTGATGGCGTCGGTGCTTTTGCAACAGGTTTAGGCTGTTGTGGTTTAACTTGTTGCGGTTTGGCTAGCGGTTTAACCACTGGCTTTACACTTTCTTTTTGTACAGGCTTTACAGGGGGTGGCGTCTCTGCGACCGGCTCGGTCTCATCCACAACCCCTGTATCTAATTGCGGGGTTTCATTGTCTCCTGCTTCTTCGGGTGAATTAGCTGAAAACTCTTGCTCTTCACCTTCAGACTCGATAGCGGCTTGCTCATCTTCAGATAAAATTTTCTTATCGTCTACAGCCGGAGTTGTTTCGGTTGCTGTCGCAGACTCAGGTTGTGCCGCCTCAACGGGTGGCTCAGGCGATGGCGGAGTCATTTCTTCGCTTGCACCTGTAGGGCCACTAGGAATGGGCAATTGACTGACAACAGGCGCTGCCTCTTCAACAGGCTCGTCAAACAACATAGGAATAAAAATCGCCGCTAAGGCGGTCACAACTATTGCGCCAATGATTCGTTGGCTTAATTCCTTATTCATTATGTCAACTCACCTTTTTCGAATTCTGTTAAACAATCGGATATTAAAAAAAATGAACCGAAAACAACGAGCAAACCATCGTGGTTAATTCGACTCTTGGCCTGATGAAACGCTTCGGTAAAATTATTGAAACCAAAGGATACATTGGCTATCGCTGTTTGTAAAAAAATCTCACGCATTAGGGATTCAGACGCAGCTCTTGGATTGACCAAGGGCGCAAAATACCAGTGCTCTACGACAGGCTTCATAATGGCTAATACGCCAGCAATATCTTTGTCTTTCATCATAGAAAATACCGCATGTATTTTCTTATCTGGATAATAAAGACGTAAATGTTCGGCTAAGGTTGTCACTGCTTGCGGGTTGTGACCAACATCCAATAAAACCGTTGCATCGCCTGGCAATAATTGAAATCGCCCATTTAATTTGACATGAGCCAAACCATAACGAATAGCGTCAGTGCTAACAGGTAAACGTGAATTTATTAACTGCACAGCAAGAATGGCTGCGGCAGCATTGCGAAATTGGTGTTCACCTTTTAAAGCTGGCTCAGGCAAGTGCTCTAATACGCAGCCATCGGTATGCCAGCACCAATCGGCGCCGGTTTTTTGATAACCAAAATCACGGTTGATTTGATATAACCGCGCTTGCTTTTCGCTGGCAGTCGCAATAACCGAAGCAGGAGGCTCAGGGTCACCGACGATAGCTGGGATAGCGGCCCGAAAAATACCCGCTTTTTCCCGCCCAATAGCTTCACGCGTATCACCTAACCAATAGGTATGATCAATGCCTATACTACTAATAACGGCAATATCAGGATCAACGATATTTACCGCATCTAATCGACCACCTAAGCCTACTTCTAGCAACTGAATATCCACTTGCTCGCGCCAGAAAATATCTAACGCGGCCAATGTGCCAAATTCAAAATAACTAAGCGAAAGCCCATCGCGCACCGATTCGATTCTAACAAAAGCGTTGCAAATCATTTCGTCGCTAACCGGAACGCCGTTAATTTTAATACGCTCGTTATATTTTAAGATGTGGGGCGACGTATAGGCAGCGACACGATAGCCTTGTGCGCAAAACATAGCTTCTAAATAAGCAACACAAGAGCCTTTACCATTAGTCCCTGCAACAGTAATAGTTAATGGTTTTATCCCATCATGGTTAAGCGCACGATAAACCTGCTCAGCACGGTCTAAACCTAAATCAATAGTAACGGGATGAAAGTTTTCTTGCCAAGCTAACCATTTCTGTAAAGTGTCAAAATGCATTGAAGTAACGACGCTCCATTACGCCGTTTGCTCGGCATCATTCGACACAGATTGAGCCGCGTCAATCGATGCTTCAGCGCAGACAGACTGTGAATTTTTACTACCTGCCGTTAACATAGCCAACAGACTTGCAATCCTATCGCGCATATCACGCCTATCAATAATCATATCTATCGCGCCATGTTCTTGTAAGAACTCGCTACGCTGAAAACCTTCTGGTAATTTTTCACGCACGGTTTGCTCTATTACCCTTGGCCCAGCAAAACCGATTAACGCATTCGGTTCAGCAATATTAATATCGCCTAGCATAGCCAGACTTGCCGATACCCCACCCATCGTAGGGTCGGTCATCACAGAAATAAAAGGAATACCGGCATCTGATAATTTGGTTAACACGGCGCTGGTTTTAGCCATTTGAAACAACGAATATAACGACTCTTGCATACGCGCACCGCCACTAGCGGTAAATACAATGAACGGCACACCCAGTTCTAAGCTTTTATTAGCGCCTCTGACAAAGCGCTCGCCGACAACAGAACCCATAGAGCCGCCCATAAATTGGAAATCAAACGCCGCGACCACAATATCTTGGCCTTTTAATTTGCCTTTATAAACGACTAAAGCATCGGTTTCTTTGGTTTGCTTTTGCGCAAGCGTAATGCGCTCTTTATATTTTTTAATATCTTTAAACTTGAGCGGATCAACGGGTTTCATCGTCTTAGCAATTTCTTCTTTATTGCCTTCGTCTAAGAACATGTCCAATCGAGCTCGTGCGGAGATGCGCAAATGATGACCACATTTAGGGCATACACTGGAATTTTTTTCTAACTCTAAGTTATACAGAATAGCATGACAGCTGGGGCATTTATTCCATAAGCCTTCCGGTACCGTATTTTTTTTAACCGAAGCGTCGGTTCGGATAATAGCAGGACGTAATTTCTCAAACCAACTCATGGTTAACCTCTCTCATCCATAGCGGTGCGCATAGATGTTAATAATTCAATAATTTCTTGTTGAGCTTGCGCTAAATTATCAAGATTCGCTTCAATCTTGCTAATTAAAGCGCTACCAATCACCACGCCATCACAGAGCTCAGCAACGGTTTTAGCTGTTGCCGCATCTTTCACGCCAAAACCAATACCAATAGGCGTATTGGTAATCGAGCGGATTTGTTTCAGCTTAGCTTCAACATTAGCCGTATCTAAATGGCCCGCGCCAGTAACACCTTTTAACGACACATAGTAGATATAACCACTGCCAATATCAGCCATTTTTTTAATACGCTCTTCGCTACTATTAGGTGCTAACAAAAATATCGGGTCAATTTCGCGCGCTTTTAATAACTCACGGCATTCTAAACCTTCTTCGGGTGGTAAATCGACCGTTAGCACGCCATCGATTTCAGCGCGCTGAGCGGCATTAGCAAAGTCCTCATAGCCCATCGCTTCAATAGGGTTTAAATAGCCCATTAATACTAACGGCGTATGTTGATTCGTTCGCCTAAATTCTATCGCCAAGTTTAATGTCTTTTTTAAACTCATTTTATGCAATAACGCGCGTTCACTCGCGCGTTGTATGACAGGGCCATCGGCCATAGGATCAGAAAACGGTACGCCTAACTCTATGACATCAGCCCCCGCCGCCACCATGGCATGCATAAGCGGTACGGTAAAATCTGGCTTAGGATCACCAGCAGTGATAAACGGAATTAACGCTTTACGGCCAGACGCGGCCAATTGCTGAAAAGTAACGGCTAATCGGCTCATAATTCAATACCTTCACGTTTTGCCATTGTCTGCATATCCTTGTCACCACGACCCGATAAGTTGACGATAATAATTTGCTCTTTGCCCATCGTGGGCGCTAACTTCATCGTATACGCCAAGGCATGACTAGATTCTAAAGCTGGAATAATACCCTCCATGCGTGTTAACGCATAAAAACCGTCTAATGCTTCATTATCGGTAATACTGGCATAACGTGCTCTACCGGTATCTTTTAACCAAGCATGTTCAGGACCTACGCCGGGATAATCTAAACCGGCTGAAATGGAGTGAGTTTCGATAATTTCACCATCATCATCGGCCATTAAATAAGTACGATTACCATGCAAAACACCCGGACGACCGGCATTTAACGGTGCAGAATGCCGTCCTGTCGCAATGCCATCGCCCGCCGCTTCAACACCGATTAATTCAACAGAGTGGTCATCGATAAACGGATAAAATAAACCCATCGCATTAGAGCCACCGCCGACACAAGCGACTAACGTATCAGGTAATCTTCCTGTCGCATCCAAGCATTGTTGTTTTGCCTCGCGGCCAATAATAGCCTGAAAATCCCTAACCATTGCCGGATAAGGATGCGGACCTGCAACAGTGCCTATGATATAAAACGTGTTATCAACATGAGTCACCCAATCTCTTAAGGCTTCGTTTAGTGCGTCTTTTAATGTTTTTGAGCCGGATGTGACCGGAACGACTTCCGCGCCCAACAATTTCATACGATAAACATTAAGCGATTGCCTAGCCACATCAACTGCGCCCATGTAGACCACGCATTCCAACCCTAAGCGCGCTGCAACCGTCGCCGTCGCTACACCATGTTGACCAGCTCCCGTCTCGGCAATAATACGGGTTTTACCCATACGTTTAGCGAGTAATGCTTGCCCTATCGTGTTATTAATTTTATGTGAGCCGGTATGATTTAAATCTTCGCGTTTTAAATAAATCTGCGCGCCGCCAAGTTCACGACTCCAACGTTCAGCATAGTATAAAGGTGAGGGTCTACCGACATAGTATTGTAAATCGGTATCTAATTCGGCAATAAAATCAGGATCGGTTAAATACCGTTGATAAGCCTCATTTAATTCTTGTATCGGCGGAATTAACGTCTCTGCGACAAAGCTCCCACCATAAGGGCCAAAATGTCCCAGGGCATCGGGCATATTATAGTTTTCGTTGTTATTCATTTTGTCCAAACTCTTAGATTTTAAAATTATTGACGGCAGTGATAAAAGCCGCCATTTTTGCTGGATCTTTAACACCCTTAGCGCTTTCTACGCCGCTGCTCACATCCAACGCATAAGGTCTAACCGCTGTTAACGCGGTTTCGACATTACCTGGTTCAAGCCCACCCGCTAAAATAACCGGCAAAGGCAATTCGGCTGGAATTAAGTCCCAATCAAAACACTGTCCCGTACCGCCTTTTGCCCCCTCATGATACGCATCTAATAACAGCCCTGTCGCATCATGATAAGACGCCGCCAATTCAGCGACATTCATTCCAGATTTTATGCGTAATGCTTTCAGATAAGGCTTACGATACAGCCTACACGCTGCGGGTGACTCGTCACCATGAAACTGTAGGCAGTCTAACGATACCTCTGCCAAAATTTCTCGAATCGTGGCTTCATGCTCATCAACAAACAAGCCTACCACGGTAGTAAAAGCAGGCAAAGCACTCACAATAGCTTGAGCTTGTGCAATGCTAACATGCCTTGGGCTAGCGGAATAGAACACCAAACCAATGGCGTCAACCCCTAGCTTAGCGGCAGCTACCGCATCGTCAACGCGGGTAAAACCGCAAATTTTAACGCGAGTTCGCATAAAGTGATACAGGATTTTGTTGGATAAAAGATTTATGAATAATGTGGAAATGTTTTTGTGCGCTCACGCTTAACTCAAGTCAAAACCTATCTTTCATGGCTCTAATCGTCGCAAAAGCAGATACCGGCGATGCAGTAGGCATCTTTAATGCCCGTTGTAACGCTACTTGGTCAGCGCGTAAAAAGGGATTCGTCGCTTGCTCTTCAGCGATAGTCGATGGAATAGTCGGTTTATGCTGTGCGCGTAGTCGTTTAATCTCAGCATAGCGTTGTTGTAATCGAGCATTATCAGGCTCTAAGCTCAACGCAAATCGGGCATTGGTTTCAGTATACTCGTGTGCACAATACACCTGGGTTTGCGGCGGCAGCGCTCGCAGCTTTTGTAGAGAGTCCCATAATTGCTCAGCACTCCCCTCAAATAAGCGACCACAGCCCATGACAAACAATGTATCACCGCAAAATAGCAAATCAGCTTCAGGCAGGTAATAAACAATATGGCCTGACGTATGGCCTGGCGTGGTTAAAACCTGGATAGTATATCGACCAAATGGAAGCGTGCTACCTTCATTAACTTTAACGGTAATGCCGGGTATTCTATGCGCATCATTTTGATAGCCGACTATCGCACACCCGGTCTGTTGCTTTAACGCCAAATTACCACCAACATGGTCAGAATGATGATGGGTATTCAACACATAATCCAACTGCCATTGTTGCTGCACCAACACCTGCAAAACTGGTTCTGCTACAGCTGGGTCAATAACGGCACTCGCACCGGATTCTTCATCGTGCAATAAATACACATAATTATCGTTTAGCACAGGAAGAATCTTAACTGAAACGGAATGCACTAAGCTCATGGCCGTTTAGTAGTTTTAAAAGTCCGATAAAAATCGTTATCGCTCTCGTCTTCGGACAACATCATATCTGGATTTTCAAAGTCACCGGCATTGGCAGTGCCTAATTTAATCATTAACCGAACTTCGTTGCGCGAATCAGCATAATCAAGCGCATCATCAAAGCCAATTTTATCGGACATATATAAATCAAATAGCGCTTGGTCAAAGGTTTGCATACCATGCTCGCGCGAATCTTTCATCAGCTCTTTGAGCTTACTAATTTCGCCTTTGCGTATGTAATCTTTGGCTAATGGCGTATTAATCATGATTTCTAACGCCGGATAACGCCCTCTACCGTCTATGCGTTTAACCAATTGCTGCGCAATAATACCGCGCAAATTCAACGATAAATCCATTAAGATTTGCGAATGCATGTCTTCAGGAAAGAAATGCAAAATCCGGTCTAACGCCTGGTTAGCATTATTGGCGTGCAGCGTTGTTACGCATAAATGACCGGTCTCAGCAAACGTAATCGCATTCTGCATGGTTTCACGCGTTCTAATCTCACCGATTAA
>CAWUNX010000073.1:0-11525 GCA_963923905.1 uncultured Methylocucumis sp. | reverse complement strand
CACTATGCCAAAAATCCTTAATCTATGCTAGCTGCATTGATTTGTAGGGACTACCTAGCAAGTTGGCATTTTTATCGCCACGAATATGAGTCAGCATTGGCCTTATATCAGCGCCTGGAATCAGTTCGGGAAGCCCCTTTGCGCGCTAACGCGGCCTATATGACGTTAAGATGCTTGAACTATCTAGGCCGCACCGATAGCGCTTATGAAAAAGCGGGCAAGATGCTGATAGACCCATCTTTTAAATCAGTACACGCCATTACCGGAAATTACCGGTTCATCATTATGAATATAACCAACCATTTCTCGACAGGTATTTCACCAGAGCTAGCTAGTCGTCATTTAAGTTGGCTAATCGGTTTAACTCAAGTATCACCGATTAAATCAGTGGATTTGCATCAAGCTTTAACCGATTACTTCGATGCCCTAGAACAATTAGACAACTATTTTCCATTATACGCACCAGATTCAAAATCCGTTGACTGGTGGCTGATTGAATCCGAAACTGAATGGCTTTCACCGCGCATGCAAGCGGTTAAAAAACTGGCAGCGCAAAATGCCATCGTTGATTGGTTACAAGCACAGTGGGCCTATAACGTGTTTAGCCACGATTGGCTTTGGGCTTTGCACAATAAAGATGCTGCTTATTGGATACAAAACCACCATATCGTTGAACATGCTTGGCAACATTGGCTGCATGGGCACGACAAAGATGGCGCATGGTTGCAAATCGCAATTAATCGGGTACACCCGCATGATGAACTTGCTGAAGCCATTATCCAAGCGGCAATCCCCTATTTAACCCATAATTGGCGCGGTGAAACTCGCGAATACCGGGAATGGTTGTTTGAACTTTGGGAAAATCTGCTTAGAATTCAGTTGGGGCGCGAAAATTACCCTCAAGTTCTTGCTTTAATTAACGATTACAGTGCTTTCCGTGAATTGCTTTCTGATAACAATTCCTATCAACGTCATCAACATGCAGGCAGCTTAGAAAAAGCCTTACGTTGGCTGGTTTACAAAGGTAACACGACTGAAGCGAGAGCAGTATTAGCTGCAACTATCAAACAATACCCGAATTTTTTTCAACATTGGCGGACATTATTAGCGTCCAATTGGCAAGAAGCATTAGCTTTAGCCCAGCGCAACGATTCAAGAAACTATTATTATCCTCTGATTGGAAACAATGTGGGGCTATGGCAAGAAATTACCAACGTATTACCCGCTAAAGAATTATTCAACTTAGCGGCCAACCCGAAAACGAATGAAGAAGATAAAAGTTATCTTGCGCGCACAGCACTCACGCGGGCGTTCTTGCTGGGATTTACCGACGACATCATTGATCAATACGCCGTATTAGCCGCCAAACTGAATCCGACTATCCGTGAATCGCTTTTACAAAGTGTCAGCCGCCACCAGCCAAATGACTACATTGATTTTATGTTGCGAATGCCTCGCTTTCGTCCACAGACGTTTACAGACATCTCAACGTCAGAAAAAGATTTAGTGGCAATAGACATTTATAACCATAAAGATAATAACTGGTGGTGCCGCTTTAACCAACAAACACAAGAACAGCGCATCTTTGATGCTGCTAAGATAACACCTAAAGAAAATGATATTTTTCAATGGCATATCGATATTATGAACGATGAACTAGCGCCTTACCTTGAACAACAAAAAACCTTATTGACAAAACATCCTTATCACACCCTCGTTGATCAGCATGAATTAGACTTGCTAGCGGCTATACCCGATGCGCCGCAATATCTCAGTGAAGCTATCGTAGCCCGAGAGCTTGAGCTACCGGTTGCGTGGAATTTTTGGTATCCAAACGAAGTGCGTAACAAACATGCAGCTAATTTGCATCAAGTCGTGCGTATAACCCGTTATAGCTGCGAAGGCGACAGCATCGGTTCTAAACGCGCGTTCAAGATATTACATAGACAATATGCAAACACGATATGGGCAAAAGCGACGCCATATTGGTTTCCTCATCGGATACCAAAAGCACATTTACACCGCGCCTTTGTAAAAGGCAGAAGCGCTAACCGCATTGTTCGCGATTACACACTATCGAACAAGAGTGCTCCGATCTTATTTGAAACTTCGGTAACTATTCAGCCCCCCTGCCCTGCTATTATCATTCCCACGCTCTGCATGGGAATTCCGGAATACCACTCCAACGGTACGAGGCGCTAGAGCGTCTCGGTATGCATTCCCTCGCTAGAGCGTCACTGCCCACAGTTAAGGATTTAATATAATTATAACAATGTGTTACGACAAGCAGGTTGGGTTAGCGTAACCCGACATTTTTTTGCTGATTGTGTCGGGTTACGCTATTGCTAACCCGACCTACAGCTATCAGGCAAGAGTGTTGCACTCTCGTTTGGAACTTCGTAACAAGACTTGAGCTTTCCTACGACTATAAAAATAAACCACCAATAATTTGCACACTTCAAGAACTTATGGAGGGCTAAAACATGTCGCAAGACCCAATAGTTAAAGAAACCCGCGAGCTACGCGAGGAATATGCTGCAAAATTCAATCATGATTCTGATGCCATTTTTGACGATATTCTTAAGCGTCAGATTCAAACAGATAGAAAGGTGGTTTCCTTATCACCACGAAAGCCATTATCTACCGTTAAAAGCGCTTAACATTTCACCCCATCTTAAACCCTGCAAAAAAGCCTGCGGCGGCGCTAACACCTTTGCTAGTAATACTGGATAAGCGCTTTTGCAAAAACTCGCCTGATGAAATAGCGGCATGAGTAGCCGTATCAGCGGCATGTTGTAAATCAGTATCGCTAATATCAACCACACCATAATATTCGCTAACGAACAATAACACGACAGCAGCACCGCCTAAAAATAACGCTAAGCGCACCATTTTTTTAGCAAAATAACCCACTGACATACCAATCACAAAAGGTGCGCCAATGTTACCGAGTAGAAAAGTTGTGGAAAAAAGGTCTTGGAAAGAATTTGTGGTCAACGTCGTATTATTCATAAGCAATAAGGCCGATAACGCGTAAGCGCGGAGTTGTTTAAACCACTTCATTATAACGCAAACGTGATTTACAACGTGTCTAATGCCAGTAACACAATGGAAAACGCGTTAATCAACCATAACGCCAGAGGGATTTCACGGCTATGGCCGCTAGCACACTGCAACAAGGTATGAATGAGTAAGCCCCAAATTAAGCCTTGCGTAATCGAATAACTCAGTGGAATTAATAATAGCGTGATAAAAGCCGGAATCGCCGCTAACGAATCCTGCCAAGCAATGCGCGTGACGGAGCGCATCATCGCCATGCCGACAATGATTAACACCGGCGCTGTGGCTATTGCCGGCACTAGTTTGGCTAAGGGCGCAACAAATAATAATGGCAAAAACATTAAACCGGCAAAAACCGCCGTTAACCCGGTACGACCACCAGCATAAACGCCCGACGCCGATTCTATGTAAGCCGTACCCGGACTAGAACCTAACATGCCGGAATAAAGCGTTGCTAAGGCATCGGCGACCATAGAGCGCTCTATGCGTCTAGGTCTACCATTCGCATCGGTTAACCCGCCTGCTTCTGCGACGCCTACAAAGGTTGAAATGCTATCAAACATATCGGTAAACAATAAACCAAACGCTGCTGGCAACACCGACCAATGCCAAGCGCCGAGTAAATCGAGTTGAAAGAGTAAACTAAAATCTGGCCACGCCAACCAACCGTCCCATCGAATAAGTTCCGCATGACCAAAATTAACCGCCGACGCGTCGCCGTACCAACGCCCTATCGGATAAGCCAATAGCGTCGTGATAAGCACGGTAAGAATTAACGCGCCAGTGACACGCTTTACCGTTAACACAGCGGCTATCATAAGCCCTGCGACAAAGGTTAACGTTAAGCTGTTTAACTCGCCTAGACCAATAAACGGCGCTTTGACAACAATAAAACCCGCATTAAACAAGCCAATTAACGCGATAAATAAACCAATACCCGCTGCACTGCCATAACGCACATTATCTGGAATAGCCTGAATAATTTTGTTACGAATTTTAAAAATTGATAACAATAAAAAAATGACGCCGCTCCAAAACACGGCACCTAACGCAGTGGCGACTGGGATATGCTTATGAATCACTACAGCGTAAGTGAAATAAGCATTAATCCCCATGCCTGGCGCAACCAGAATGGGGTTATTGGCATACAAGCCCATCGTGATAGACGAGAACACGCAGACTAACACTGTTGCGGTAAGCACCGCCTCATACGCCATACCGGCTTGACTTAAAATAGCCGGATTGACAATGACGATATAGACCGAAGCGATAAACATCGTTGCTGCGGCTAATAATTCCGTGCGCCAGGTACTTCCTTGCGCTTGCAACTGAAAATACCGCTCTAGCCTATCTTGCATTAGCGTCGCTCCGAGATGAGTGCTTGCAGCTCGGCAAGCAGTTCGGTGTCTTCTAGTTCAAGCAAGCTTAAAAAGCGCGCTTGTTCTTGCGTATTAGCATGAGGGTAATGCTGGTCTAAATAGTCTTTTAACAACAAATCTAGCTCTAACATGCCACGCCGACATTGCCAATGCAATTTAGAATGTGGGTTCACGCTAACCTAACCGCCGTTGCGCTAACATTTTTTTAGTTTCAGCAATGGCTTTAGCGGGATTCAAACCTTTAGGGCACGTATCGGTGCAGTTCATAATCGTATGGCAGCGATATAATCTAAACGGGTCTTCCAGTTCATCTAAGCGCTCACCCGTATTCTCATCACGACTATCGACTAACCAGCGATACGCTTGTAATAACACCGCTGGACCTAAATAACGCTCGCTATTCCACCAATAACTAGGGCAACTGGTCGAACAACTCGCACATAAAACACATTCATACAGACTATCTAATTTAGCCCTATCTTCGCGGCTTTGTAAGCGCTCAGAATCGGCAGGTGCAGGCGTTTGGGTTTCTATCCAAGGTTTTATGGCTGCATATTGGGCATAAAAATGGGTTAAATCGGGCACTAAATCTTTCACTACTGGCATGTGCGGTAACGGCATAATTTTTATCGTACCTTCATACGCATCAATCGCTTTAGTGCACGCTAAGGTATTTTTACCATTAACATTCATAGAACATGAGCCGCATACGCCTTCACGGCATGAGCGCCTAAAAGTTAATGTGCTATCGACTTCGTTTTTAATTTTTAAAATGGCATCTAATACCATAGGCCCGCAGTCATCCATATCTAAATGATAGGCATCAATACGCGGATTCTCTCCAGTATCAGGATTCCAACGATAAATCTCAAAACGGCGAATATTGCCAGCGCCTTCAGGTGCTGGGTAAGTTTTGCCTTCGGTTAATACCGAATTTTTGGGTAAGGTAAATTCAGCCATAAATGTTAACTCAATAACTGGGTCGTAAAATGTCGGCTAAGACGTTTGTAAAAGATACGCACTTAATAAACCCTCTCTTTAGGTGGAATAGCTTCCACATCGTTGGATAACGTATATAAATGCACAGGACGATAATCAATAGCTACGTTCCCCTCCGTACACCAGGTTAACGTATGTTTTAGCCAATTCACATCATCACGCTTAGGAAAATCTTCTCGCGCATGTCCACCTCGGCTTTCGGTGCGATTAGCTGCCGCATGAATCGTGACCACTGCTTGAGCCAATAAATTATCCAGCTCTAACGCTTCAACCAAATCGGTATTCCAAATTAACGAGCGGTCGTTAAGCGCAAGCTGGGTAAACGACTGTTGAATATCAGTCATCGAGGATTTACCTTCGTCCAACGTCGATTGGGTACGGAAAACCGCCGCTTTCGCTTGCATAGTTCGTTGCATGGCCAAACGAATTTCAGCTGAAGCTAACGAGCCTTGCGCATAACGTACCGTATTAAAGCGAGTTAGCGCAAACTCATATGCTGATTTAGCGAGTGGTTTATGAGGACTACCTGGCTTGATGAGTTCGGCACAACGTAGTGCTGCTGCTCGGCCAAACACCACTAAATCTAATAAAGAATTTGAACCTAAACGATTAGCGCCATGAACGGACACACAGGCTGCCTCGCCTATCGCCATTAAGCCAGGTACAACACTATCAGGATTGCCGTCTTTTAAGGTAACGACTTCGGTTTTGTAATTGGTCGGAATACCGCCCATGTTGTAATGCACGGTAGGTAATACCGGGATAGGTTCTTTAGTGACATCGACACCGGCAAAAATCTTAGAGGTTTCAGCAATCCCCGGTAAGCGTTCATGAATAATCGCTGGGTCTAAATGCTCGATATGCAGATAAATATGGTCTTTAAGCTTGCCAACCCCACGACCTTCGTTAATCTCAATGGTCATGGCACGACTCACCACATCGCGCGACGCCAAATCTTTTGCTGATGGAGCATAACGCTCCATAAAACGCTCGCCTTCGGAATTGGTTAAATAACCACCTTCACCGCGCACACCTTCTGTTATCAAGCATCCTGAACCATAAATACCGGTAGGATGAAATTGCACAAATTCCATATCTTGCAGAGGCAGGCCTGCACGTAACACCATGGCATTACCATCGCCGGTTACTGTATGCGCCGAAGTACAGGAAAAATAACTACGGCCATAGCCGCCCGTTGCTAACACAGTCGAATGGGCTTTAAAGACATGCAGCGAGCCATCATCTAAACACCACGCTAATACACCACGGCATTCACCGTCTTGCATAATTAAGTCTAAGGCGATGAATTCGATAAAAAACTCAGCGTTATGTTTTAACGCTTGTTGATATAAGGTATGCAAAATGGCATGACCGGTTTTATCGGCAGCAGCACAGGTACGCTGTGCTTGGCCTTTACCATAATGCGTCGTCATACCGCCAAATGCTCGCTGATAAATTTTGCCATCATCGGTACGCGAAAAGGGCACCCCATAATGCTCAAGCTCGATAACCGCAGGAATCGCTTCTCGACACATATATTCAATCGCGTCTTGGTCACCTAACCAATCTGAGCCTTTAACCGTGTCATACATGTGAAAACGCCAATCGTCTTCACCCATGTTGCCTAAAGCCGCGCTAATCCCCCCTTGCGCCGCAACCGTATGGCTGCGCGTTGGAAAAACCTTGGTTAAGCACGCTGTTTTTAAGCCTTTTTCCGCCATCCCTAACGTTGCGCGTAAACCCGCGCCACCTGCACCGACCACTAACACATCGTAAGCGTGTTCAATAATTTTATATGCTGACATAATCTAACCCTTAACCACAATACGCAACAACGCCAGCAACGCCGTTAAAGCCAATAAACCAAACACTAAATTAGCTAACCATACGCCTAAGATTTTTCGAGCTTCTCCAGGTACATAATCTTCTATCACGACTTGTACGCCTAAGGCTGCATGATAAAAAGCAGCCAATATCCAAGCCGCCAAACAAGCTGAATGCCAAGGCATTTGTAACCAAGTTAAAGTTTGCTGATAAGAAGCTGACATACATAAACTGAGAAAAGCCAGCAACCAATACGATAAGGGTAATAACGCGACAGCAGTTACGCGTTGCAACCACCAGTGCATAGTCCCCGTTTTTGCCGAGCCTAAGCCCTGCGCTTTAGCGATAGGTGTTTTAAAATCCATATAAGTCATCTCTAAACAGCGAGTAATATCACTAGCGTTAACACACATGCGGCAATGAGTTCAATTTGCGCATATCGCGTTAAGGTTTCTCTATCAAAACTATAGCCAGCATCCCAAAACAAATGTCTAACTCCATGACACGCATGAAAACATAAGGCAAACACAAATCCCCAGTAGCTCAGTTTAATTAACCAAAACTGTAACACCGCTTGTAAAGTCAGATAAGCAGCTTCTCCCATCGCTAGCGCCGACAGTATTAATACAAAAAGTAATAAACCGACTGATAATAATATTCCTGTGACTCTATGCGTAATCGATATAAAAGCCGTTAACGGCAGTTTATAAATCGTTAAATGCGGTGAAGTCGGTCTTGGCGCGTTTATAGCCATAAAATCTCCGAGATAAGCACAGTAAAGTTGCGGTAACCTTGATTGTAATACGGGTTTTACTGTATTTGCTATTCTTTTAGCACAAATTATTCGATATGTACCTTATACTACGGTAGATTGTTTACTATTAGTAAAAAAACTATCTTACTATCGCTATCATTTTGCTAAATCATTCGCTTATACAACCGCCTAACAACGGTTATCAAATTGAATTGTAATAAAAATTTGTATATAACCGTTTGCCAAATGCTTAAGCTAGCGCTAAGCTTGGCAAATCTTCATTTATCACACTGAACGAACAATGAACTATTGGCTAATAAAATCAGAACCCAGCACATTTGGCATCGAAGATTTATACCATTCACCCGGGCAAACCGAACCTTGGGATGGAGTACGCAACTATCAAGCACGCAATATGATGCGTGATGATATGAAATTAGGCGATCAAGTGTTTTTTTACCACTCTAATTGTGAAGAACCAGGTATCGTCGGTATTGTGGAAGTCTCGCGCGAAGCTTATCCTGACCTGACTGCCTTTGACCCTAGCGATTTACACCATGACCCTAAGAGTGACCCCAATAATCCACGCTGGGTCATGGTCGACATAAAACTAGTCAGATTGTTAAAACGCACTATCACCTTACAAGAACTGAAAGCTAAACCTGAGTTAGCAGAGCTTGCGCTAGTCAGAAGAGGTAACCGTTTATCAGTAATGCCGGTATCTCCTGATCAATGGGAGTTTATTCTCAGCTTAGAAGAATCCAATTCTACATATTAAAGCAAAACAGGATTAACTCAGTCGAGACCGCTTACCGTCTCGACACGAGCTTAAAATGAGGCTTACTAGCCTCTTCCATCCGCATTAAGCAACCAAAACTGCACCGCAAAGCAGTTACACAAACAGTAACTGCACTAGGATTTACTAGCCAATAACACTTGCCCAGGTAACGACTATGAACGCCGAATCTTGCACTTATGTCATCTTTGGCGCGACGGGCAACTTGTCGCGCATCAAATTAATGCCCGCTTTATATCACTTAGAAGCTGCACAACGCTTACCTCAAGGCACAAAGATTCTGGCGATGGGACGTCGCCCTTGGAGTAAACAACAATGGCTAAACGAAGTCGCAGACATGCTAAAAGCCAAACTCAAACAAGACTTTAACGACGCTATTTTTCAGCAGTTTTCCGAAAAGTTGGACTACCATCAAGGTGACATACACGATATTGAAAATTACCAACGTTTAGCGGAGCTATTAAATAACGGTAGTTTTTCCAATAATATCGCCTTTTACTTATCGATAAGCCCGGCTGATTTTGGCCCAGTGATGGGATACTTAAGTTCACAAAACTTATTTAATGAAGATTTAGGTTGGCGCCGGGTCATTATTGAAAAGCCTTTTGGTTATGACCTTGATAGTGCGCAGGCCTTACAAAAACGCATTAGCCAATACTTAAGTGAAGACCAAATTTACCGCATTGACCATTATCTAGGCAAAGGCATGGTGCAAAACGTCTTAGTGTTCCGCTTTGCCAACCTTTTACTAGAACCGTTATGGAATAGAAATTACATTGATCATGTACAAATCACCCATTCAGAAAGCATAGGCATAGAAGGACGTGGCGATTATTACGATAGCGCAGGCGCTTTACGTGATATGTTACAAAGTCATTTGCTGCAATTAATGACGTTAGTTGCAATGGAGCCACCGGTGTCCATGGCGGCGGAAGCATTACGCGATGAAAAAGTCAAAGTGCTTAAATCAATACGCCCCATTGCTAAAGAAGCCGTACATGCACAAGCATTTCGTGGCCAATACAGCAAAGGCCATATCAATAATGAAAAAGCCATTGCGTATTTAGACGAATCCCATGTTCCTAGCAATAGCAATACCGAAACCTACGCCTCGATGAAGCTATACATTGACAACTGGCGTTGGCGTGGCGTCCCGTTTTATTTACGCACCGGTAAGCGCTTAGCCGTTGCCCAATCTTCTATTTCGATATGCTTTCGCCACCCGCCATTACAATTTTTTCGCGACACCGATGTGCAATGCATGGCACAAAACTGGATTCTGTTAGGCATACAGCCAGAAGAATGCATTAAAATCGAAATGACGGTGAAAGAACCTGGTTTAGAAATGAATACGCGCACAACCAGCTTAGACGCCAGTTTTCGTAATTCCAACGAAAAAGCCATTGATGCTTATGAGGATTTGCTCTTAGACGTACTCAAAGGCGACCGCTCATTGTTTTTACGCTTCGATGAAGTAGAACATGCTTGGCGTATCGTTGACCCTATTTTAAAAACCTGGGCTATCGAACGCGATTATATCGCAACGTATCCAGCGGGTTCGTGGGGCCCGGAAGATAGCCGCTTATTTGATAAAGACAGCCAGTATTGGCGTAGCTCATTAACTCCGGAGTGTAAATAAATGCAAGAAAATAGTCGTTGGCGTGTGTTTGATAGCAGTGCTGAAGTCGCCGAAGCGGCTTACCACCATATTCTTAGTGCTGCAAGCCAAGCTATCGCTGAACATGGAAGCTTTAAACTCGTACTTGCGGGCGGCAGCACACCTGAAAAAGTTTACCGTTTATTAGCCCAAAGCGATGCGGATTGGGCGCGTTGGCAGATTTATTATGGCGATGAGCGTTGCTTACCCGCAGAGCACGCGGATAGAAACAGCGTCATGGCTAACACCACCTTGCTACAGCAAACGACGATACCTGCTAGCCAAGTGTTTACCATGCCCACCGAACAAGGCAGCGAAGCCGCTGCTGCTGCGTATCGCACTATCGTCGCTAATGCTTTGCCTTTTGATATGGTGTTATTAGGTATGGGCGAAGATGGCCATACCGCGAGTTTATTTCCAGGTCATCAACATGACCTAGACGAGTTAGTACATGCCGTTTATAACTCCCCTAAACCGCCGCCAGAGCGAATTTCATTAAGCGCCAAGGCATTAAGCACCAGTAGTCATGTATTATTTTTAATTACCGGTGCTGGAAAACAAGCTAAAGTCGCCGAATGGCAGGCGGGTATTGATTTACCGGTCGCGCACATTAATCCGTCCAACGGTGTCGACATTTTTATCGACCAAGACGCGTTCAGCGCTTAAGAAAACAACAGTTTCAACGCTGACGCAAACAGTAACACAGAAAAATAGCGTTTTAATTTAGCCGCCGGCAGACGATGGGCAAGTTTCGCACCCAATGGAGCCGTCACAACACTGCATAAACCAATCGCAATAAAAGCTGGCCCATAAACATAACCAACGCTATAGTCTGGTAAATTTTGGGCAGTTAAGCCGAGCAAGGCGTAACTGACCGTTCCCGCTACCGCAATCGGCAAGCCACATGCACTTGAAACCGCAACGGCTTGCCGCATTTCAAAGCCGCCATAAACCAAATAAGGTACGGTTATCGTTCCACCGCCTATACCAACAATCGCTGACAATACACCAATCAAACTCGCGGCAAGACTATCCAGCCAAACCGGTTGTTGTTTA
>CAWUNX010000072.1:0-11581 GCA_963923905.1 uncultured Methylocucumis sp. | reverse complement strand
TAAGAGACAGACGATATAGTGTTGTTTGTACAGCTTGAACACATCAAAAAACTCTGCCATTTTTTTGGCTTGTAAAGTCGCCAATGGATCAGTCATTAGGGTTAAGCTTACGTTTTGGTCGTTAAGATGGCTTAAATCTAATGCCAGCTTATCCCAATGTTGGCAACATAAAAACGGATAACAGCTAGTCAAATCACAAAAGACAGTGTTCGCTATGTTTTTTTGTAGTAACCAACCATTAGCTGAAGACAGTGGCACGACTGCGCCTAAGTGGGCAAAAGCCTGAGCATAATCCTTGTGGTAATAGCCGCTTATTGTTGTCATTAAATCGTGCTTAAGGTTTTTCCAGTCGTGCTAAACGTTGTTCTAAGTCATTGAATTTTGATTTAAGTTTTTCTAATTCTTGATTTTTGTTTTTGACTTGTTGGTTAAGTTGAGCAATATAAATATGCGCTTTTTCCAATTCATTTAACATCGCTCCAGTTTTTTCGCTGATATTAAATGGTTCACCTTCTTTGGTTTGCCCAACGGCGGGTAAATAATGGTTTTGCCACATTTGCTCAGCATGTTGCTCGATGCTAGGTAGTTTGTAGTCTTTAGAAAACACAATATCGCAACCCGCGCTACAACTGCCTGCCGTGGTTAACGTGCCTTTAATTCTTAAATTACCTGCGGTAGTGAGTCGTAAGGCCGCACCAGCGGTGGCATCGTGAGTAATATTAAACGATGTGCCTGTTGAGTTTTCATGGGTTAAATACCAGGATTGGTTCGTCACTTTGTTATACATCGTGATGTAAGAGCCGCCACTGTTGGATAGCTTTAATAACTCGCGCGCAGCTTGGGTAAGCGAGGTGTTCTCAATGAGTATTTTGTTGGTGTCGCTGCTGCCGCTTACGTGAAGCTTAGTACTTGGCGAACCAGTGCCTAAGCCCACATTACCTGTAGCAGCAATATCGATACTGCTAGTAGGTGCGCCAGGACGTATTCTAAAAGGCAATAAACTACCATTGGTCACATCACGAATAAAAAAATTAGCTTCATTACCTGCCGCATCCCAGGTTTGTGCAACAAAGCCGACGTTATTGTCTTGTTCTAGGCGAATAGCGGGTGTATTGCTGTTTTTTAAATGTAATTTTAATGTAGGCGATGAGCTACCTAGACCCACATTGCCTGAGGTATTAATAACCATTGAGTCAGTAGGCGCGCCAGCAAGCACTAGAAACGGCACTGTCGCATTGGTTATATCTTCTATCGCAAATTTGTTAGCACCACCCGACGCTTGGTCATTAAAGGTTAGTTGCCAGTCATTGGCAGGAAAGCTACCCGTGCTGCTGGTGTCATCGATATGTATTCTAAGATTATTTTCTTTTAATAATATGGTGTTAGCGCCAAAGCTTTCGTTATTGACACAATCGAAGCCTACGCAAAGACTGCCCTGAATAATTGCATCATCTGCGGTAACGGCATCAGCGACGCTAGACGAGGCGTTTAAACTAAGAGCAATAAATCCGGCAGAGAGTAATGTTTTATTCATAATGAATGTCCTTAGAGTATTATTCAGCTTGTGGTGTGACTAATTGACCGTTTTTAATCGTGAAATAACCCGATTGAATCTTGGGTTCAGGTAACAGGCCTTGTTGCTTTAAATCATTAAGCCCTTCGGTGGCTTCTTGACCATCGGCGTTAGCTCTAAGTGCTTTTAGCTGATCGCTAACCGCTTTGCTTAATAACGGCGCGATGGTTAGCTCATATTGATAACCACCGTCATCTAATGCCGGTGTCGTTGGCACACCTTCTGTGGATGTTTGCATGACGTTACCGCCGGATGATAATTTGAGTTCAATACTTTGATATTGAATATCGGGTGAGATTAACCAAGTTACGATATTGCCGCTAGCTTGTAGCGTGGCAAAATCATTGGAATCCGCCAAACTCGAGCAAGCGAATAACGCCAGTGTTAAAGCAGAAAACCAGTGCGTTGTTTTCATAGTAAACCTCATTGGGATAGAAAATAAGTGATTGATAATTTTAGGCTCAGTCTAAAGCCGTTACGTTGTTTAATTAATGTTGCTCTAGTTTTGCTAACCTATGTTCTAACTGCAACATTTGCTGTTTAACGCTATTGAGTTCTTGGTCTTTTTGCGCTATAAGTTGGTTAACTTCTTGATTTTTAGTCTTTAATTTTTCATTTAGTTGTGCAATATAAATATGCGCTTTTTCTAGCTCGTTTAACATCGCGCCGGTTTTTTCACTGATGTTAAATGGTTCACCTTCTTTGGTTTGGCCGACAGCGGGTAAGTAATGGTTTTGCCACATTTGCTCAGCATGTTGCTCGATGCTAGGTAATTGGTAGCTTTTTGAGAAAACAATATCGCACCCCGCGTTACAACTGCCTGCCGTGGTTAACGTGCCTTTAATTCTTAAATTACCTGAAGTACTAAGCCGTAAGGCTGCGCCAGCGGTAGCATCGTGGGTGATATTAAACGATGTGCCTGTTGAGTTTTCATGGGTTAAATACCAAGCTTGGCCGGTGACGGTATTTTGCATGGTAATGTAAGAGCCGCCTTTATTGGAAAACTTAAGCAATTCGCGGGGTGCTTGGGTAAGCGAGGTGTTCTCAATAAGCACTTTATTGGTATCGTTGCTGCTGCTTAAATGTAGCTTGGCGCTTGGACTTGCCGTACCTAACCCTACATGACCTGTGGCGGCAATATCGATACTGCTAGTGGGTGCGCCAGGACGTATTCTAAAAGGCAATAAGCTGCTATTGGTCGCATCGCGCACAAAAAAATTGGTATCGTTACCGGCTATATCCCAAGTTTGAGCAACAAAACCACGCGAGTCGTTTTGTTCTAAGCGGATACCGGGTGTGTCACCAACATTCAAATGTAATTTTAGTACGGGTGACGAAGTGCCTAAGCCCACTCTACCGAAATTACTAACATACAGTGAGTGGCTTGGTGCACCAGCCGTTAGCGTAAAAGGCGTGAGAAGATTTGTTACATCATCTATAGAAAATTTATTCGCACCGCCATCGGCTGAATCGTTAAAGGTTAGCTGCCAGTCATTATCTGGAAAGCTAGAAGTTGCGCTAGTATCGTCGGCTTTTATTCTCAGGTTATTTTCTTTTAGCCGGATGGTATCAAAGCCAAAGCTTTCGTTATTTACACAATCAAGGCCTATGCAAGCACTGCCTTGGATAATCGCATCATCAGCCGTAACAACATCGGCGACGCTAGGAGCAGTGTTCACAACAAATGCGATTAATCCGCTATACACAAATAATTTGTTCATGGTTAATGTCCTGGTTTTACTTTATAAATTTCAGATGAGCTTGGAAAGACTAATTATGCTCAAGTTTATCGCAATTATTCAGTTCTCATCTTTGAAAAAAGAGGCGTTAGGGAAAGTTTTTTAAAAATCCCCGTTAATCTCAAAGGGAGCGGAGAATATTTGCAGCTTATCAATCGTGTTAAGTAAGTCAGATAACCGTTGTTTTTTTAAAATGAGTGATGATTAGGTTTATAAAATATCTTTCGCTTTCTATTTCATGGCGTTATGATTGTCACTAGCAACTGAAAGATAAGCTTATTACAGGGTGCTTGTTCTGTATTGAGACCTGATTATGGCTATAGTCGGCGCAGTATTTATTATAACAATCTGTGTAAATAAGCGGCTTTAAAGGGCTACAAACAATAACTGACAATCTTAATGAGTGAGGTAATGTTTATGATGGTGAAACCAGGAAATACTCGGCGTGCTTTGTATTCTAAACGCGTCAATCAACTATTGACGCTGCCGGTGTCGCATAGTTGCGAATTAGTGCGCTGGTTGCTAGATAGAGGAGGGGTGCCTTATCGTGAATCAGGACAAGTGCCGGTTTTACATTTTTTTGCCTTTCTATTGGCCGGGGCGGGTACTAAGGCAATGCCGGTGCTAATTACTAATGAAGCGACGTTATGCTCTATGCGCGAAGCGCTTGACTATATCGATGCGCGTTTGCCAGAGGACTTGCGTTTATGGCCTAGTAATCCTTCGGAACGTGAACAAACAGCGCATTTGCTCGATAAGCTGCTTAACGAGTTAGCCATCGCGACGCGTAATTATGCCTATGCGATGTTGTTACCGCATAAAGAGGTCGTGTTGCCGTTATGGCAACAGCGGGTGCCGACTTGGCAACAAGGGCTAGCGGCTAGAATTTATCCGTGGTTAGCCAAGGTTTTGGTAAAAAACTTACCCGCCGATGCCGAACAAATCACAATAAGCCAAGCTAAGATTCAAACGATTTTTGCTGAGTTAGATGCGCTACTTATCGATGGTCGTCGTTATTTATTGGGTAGTCAACCGACGCTAGTTGATTACTGTTTAGCAGCGTTATCAGCGCCTGTGCTATTGCCGGAGCAATTTGGTGGCGTAAAGCCAAGTTTAGAACAATTACCCGCTGCCTATCGTGCTTTTATTGACGTGTTGCGGGCAACGCCAACAGGCCAATTAGCCTTAACCATGTACCGCGAGCATAGGCCGGTATCAGCGCCAGCACCGGCTTTTAGTCCGACGTCTACCACGCCGCAATATATTATTCCTTATTATCGCAGTCGCATTGTCGCGCTGTTAACCGGCGCGCCTGTGCAACGCTGTGTGTTTAACTGGTTGCGTAAGCATAAGCCCGTGGTGCTAATCGGTAAGCGCGCTGTGGTGACGCGTGCTATAGATGTGAAAGAAACCTTAGCACGCGATACCGAATTTACCATTGCCGAGATTAATGCACCTAATATGCTACGCTTGAACGGCCCGTTTTTCTTAGGTATGGATCGTTCGCCGCAATATACGCATGAGCAAGGCGTCATGCGCAGCCTAATTAAGCCAGGTGATGTCGCGTTGATGCAGCGTATTGTGCGTAAACATTGCGCTGATATGATTCAGGCGGCCTTGCCGATAGGGCGTATTGATGTGGTTTCACAACTGGCGCGCCCGGTTGCTAGACGCTTTATTATCGATTATTTAGGCGTACCCGGCCCTGATGAAGTGACGATGATGCGTTGGTTGCGCGCATTGTTTCATGATTTATTTTTAAATTTAAGCAATGAGCGCAGTATTCAGCTAACCGCCGAGCAAGCGTTTCACGAGTTAGGGCCATATTTGCTGGCGCTGATTGAACAGCGGCGCGAATTGCTAAAACAAGGCCAGGTGTTTGATGATTTGCTCTCGCGTTTAATACAAGGCCAGCTACAAGGCGTTAACGATTTTGATGATGATGCGATTCGTCGCAATATTTCAGGATTAATCGTTGGCGCTTTGGATACCACGTCGATGGCGTCTACGTTAATTATTGAACAAATGCTCGCTAAACCCGATGTGATGCAACGCGCTAAACAAGCGATTGATGATGAACAGAAATTCTTACATCTATGCTTTGATGTGTTTAGGTTTAATACTATGGCGGCCGCGATGCGTCGGTATTGTAAACAAGGCGCAGAGATTGCGGGCGTGAAGATTCCGCCGGAAACCGAGTTGTTTATATCAACGGCATCAGCGATGTTTGATGATAGCGCATGGCCTGAGCCTTATAGCGTACGCGATGATAGATCGCTAGATAACTATTTGCATTTTGGCGATGGTATGCACCGTTGTTTTGGCGAATATATTAATCGTATCCAAATTCCAATTATCGTCGCTGGCGTATTGCGCTTAAATAACCTTAAACCTTGTGGTAGCTTGCTATACGACGGCCCTTTCCCTGACCAATATGTTTTAAGCTTTGACGTGCCTGATGAATTAAAAGCGCGGTAAATCTGGAAAGTTAAGCCGTCCCTGATGCACATGCATAGCGCCGAATTCGGCACAGCGCGCTAAGCTAGGTACGGCTTTACCAGGGTTTAATAAACCTTTAGCATCAAAGACTTGCTTTAGTGCGTGAAATTGCTCTAGCTCTTCATGGCTAAATTGCAAACACATCTGATTGATTTTTTCTATGCCTACGCCGTGTTCGCCCGAAATCGTCCCGCCTGCCTCAATGCTTAAACGCAAAATATCGCTACCTAACTGTTCAGCTTTAGCGAGTTCGCCGGGTATATCGGCGTTATATAAAATGAGGGGATGCAGATTACCGTCACCGGCATGGAAAACATTGGCAACGGCTAAGCCATAATGGGCTGATAACTCGGCTATCCCTTGTAATACCGCTGCTAAATGGCGTCTGGGTATAGTCCCATCCATACAGTAATAATCCGGCGACAATCGGCCTATCGCCGGGAATGCGGATTTACGACCGGCCCATAGTTGTTTACGCTCGGTTTCGGATTCAGCGATACGAATAGAGAATGCCTGATTTTCCTTAACAATCCGCATAGCCGCTTCAGTTTCAGTGACGACTTGCGCATGATTGCCGTCTAACTCGCATAATAACAAGGCTTCAGCATCGCTTGGATAGCCCGCGTGGATAAACACTTCAGCGGCTTTGATGCTGGCTTTATCCATCATTTCTAAACCTGCCGGTATTAAGCCCGAAGCAATAATCGCCGACACCGCTTGCGCCGCGTGGTCTATGCTAGTGAATGCCGCCATTAACGTGCAAACATGTTCGGGCTTAGGTAGTAATTTAACCGTGACTTCGACCACAACACCCAGCAATCCTTCTGAGCCCGTGATCACCGCCATTAAATCATAACCTGGCCCATCTAAGCCTTGACTGCCAAGTTCTATAAGCTCGCCGGTGATGGTCACTATTTTAAGGCTTAAGATATTATGTGTGGTTAAGCCATATTTTAAACAATGCACGCCACCGGCATTTTCTGCAATATTACCGCCAATGGTGCAAGCAATTTGCGAGGAGGGGTCGGGCGCGTAATACAAACCATAAGCGGCTGCCGCTTGTGAGATGACGATGTTACGAACGCCGGGTTGTACCTGCGCTAAGCGGTTATCAGGGTTTATCGCTAAAATTCGATTAAGCTTAGTTAAACTTAATAACACGCCATTGGAGAGCGGCAATGCACCGCCTGCGAGTCCTGTGCCAGCGCCCCGCGCGACGACAGGAATATTCAATTCATAGCAAGACTTTAAGCAATGTTGTACTTGCGCTACATTTTCCGGCAGCACCACTAACCACGGTGGATTTTTATAAGCCGATAAACCATCGCATTCAAAAGGCATTAACGCTTCAGTGGCGCTGATGATGGCCTTATCTGGCAGTTGCTCGCGTAAGCGCTTGATTAACTCTTCGCGCGGTGTTTCGTGGTGTCTGTGTTCAGAGGGGTGGGGTTGCATAATGTTTATAGTCGTTAAAGAGCATCGTGGTTAGTTTTACAGCGCTTGAAAGCAGTTCACAAGTTATTTTGCTAACGGCGCTATCGGCTTGTTTGCCAAAACACACAGTATTGTTTTTATACAACTCCGTCCAGCGCGATTTTAGTGGTAACTGCGTGTCTGTTATGTACTTATTCGCGAAAGTACGCTTTAATTCATGCAACGTCATCAGCATTTCTGAGGGTTTAATCATGAAAGTACGCTTCCATAACAATCCAAAAGCTATTCCCACGTTTCTCGCTTCAGGTTCGGCGGTTATTCTATGTACGATTACAAATGTTGCTGGTGCTGCGGATTTCAGCCCTATTACGTCCAATGTAGAAATCACCTACTTAGACGGGCAGCAATTTTTAGAAACCTACACTTATTCAACCGCACAAGAATTTAGCGATACGATTGATCATCAAATTATCAATAATCCAGCCTATGATCGCGGAATAGACTTACCGCAATTGCTCGCCAATTCTAATGTTCAAGGCAATAGCGTGATAGTGACGTCAGCTAGTAATTCCACTCAAATTACCTTGAGTTCGGAATCTTTAGGCATTCATGAAACCTTCGATGGCGGTACGCGCAAAGCTAGCGCAAAATTGCTAGAGACGTGGATAAAGGATAATACCGGCGTGTTTTTTCAGAAGGTCAACGCGCAATCAACATTATCGACCATAGGAGGTGTCTCAGGATATTTGCCGCGAACGCCAGGTTTAGATGGCTCTATTGACGGTTCGGGGTCGGATGCCAACGTATTAAAAGAATTAGCCGGTACGGAGCGAGAAAGTCATTTAAGCATATTAACCGGATTTGCCAGTTATAATGCAAAAGGCGGCTCCGCCGATGTTTACAGCCTGCCGATTAACTATGATTGGGAGCTTAATAAGGGTTGGGCGTTATTGTTTAACGTTCCGCTCGCCTATATAGACACCAACGGCATTGCCTCATATAGCGGTTCTATAGGCACCGGTTTACGAATTCCAGTCTCAAACTATATCAATACCGGTAAACTCAAATGGGATTTGATTCCATTGTTCCGAGTAGGAGCCATAGGCTCGGAACAAAACAATATTGAATCCAGCATTATTTTCTCTGGCGGCTTGCAAAGTAATTTAGGCATACCGTTAGGCGATGGCTATGCGGTGGCGCTGCAAAATCAATACAGTTATTACTCTGTCGAATCAATAAAAGCCTATACCGATGCGCTGTTAAACAATACCAGCCTTGATATTCCGGCGATTACCAACAGTATTGTCCGCAACAGCGTGCAACTGGTTAAAGATTTTGACTACAAATTGTTCGGACGTACCGTCATGGCTGACATTAGCTTTGCCGATACCCGGATTTCCGGCACAAAATTAGCGATAGACAATCAACAAGAAATTGGTTTCGCTATTGGCCTTAGAGCCGAATCAAAAGAACAGCCCAATCTTAAATCCATGGAAACCTTATCCGAAGTCATGGCCTTAGATCGTCAGAAACTGGAAAAAAAAGCCAGAGCCAAATTAGCCGCTACCGAGTTTAAAATTAATTTCAAATACACCATAGCTGCCGGAGTCGATAGCGCTTATAGCTTTAATGCTTCGGTTTCGTTTTAGTTTAGCTTCAACCCGCGATAAATAAAAACTATGCCACTGTGTCCCGATAAATCAATATGTCTCGTCAACTCAGCGTGTTTTCCCGCGAACTCCCCGAACCTTGGGCTTCCGATTGGGGCGAAGATGACTACGATTTGAGGACAGCAATTCTCAATTTAAGATCTATAGGATGCCGACGATAGGAGATGCATCAATCGCGAGTGATGCGCTTCTTTGCGTCAGTGCATCGTATGATCCTAAATCGAATTGTTAAGCTGTTATTTCAGTTGACGTTTTAAGGATGCTGAAAGGGTGGAGATTATGTCAGCCAATTCTGATGGGCTTAAAAGGTCTTCTTCCGCAACCATAGTTACAATTTCGGACACATCATCTAATGGCAATTCGCTTGAGCTTCTAGGGCTAAAGCCTCCCGTTGATGTCGGATAACGATTTCTAACGGAGGTTTGATTTTCATCCCATGTGGCTTTGCCAATTTCGATTTTATGCCCGTCTCCCAAATCTTTGGTTTTTGTTACCTGCATTTTTAACTCCTTTGTTGCCTGACATAGAGCTAAGCCGATTTCTGGGGCGTAGCGGAAGCGGGTCGGCTTGAGCTCCATGATATAGCTATTAATTAACTAAGGATCTCTGTGACATATTACATTGGGTTTACCAGGAGCTTCGTCACTGAAAGCTACATTTTCTTTTACATCGAATTCCAAATAATTTTGTTTCAAAAGAAAATCATGTAGATATTCAACGCAATCAGCAGCGTGTTTAACCTCTGTACCAGAAGTAACCTTTCCAATGCAGGCAATACGAGGCCACGTCTTAATCAAAATATTATGTTGTTCGGTGGTTGTGTTCGCTAATATCCATCGTCCATCTGCTGAGGTTTGCGCTTCGTGATCGTATAACCTCATTACAGCTAATAATTTATCAGCATGAGTAATTTTACTTTGCGCGTCTAGCGGAGAGCGATCATAAAAACAGACAGGATATGGTTTTATGGTTGAACATGACACAATAAATGGTGTTACTAGAGCTAAAAATATCCATTGCATTTTGTTTTCCTGACTTTATAAGGTCACCTATTTATTTTAATTGCAAGGTTTTCATACCTTCCTCAGAAAATCCATCTATTTTTAGGTTTTGATATGAAGTTAGAGATATTTTTCCTGACATTAATGCACTTAACGCGATATTTGCTGCCTCTGACCATAAAGGGCGATTTTGTGGGTTATCCACTTTCGATGGCTGATAAATTCGCTCAAGTCGAACAGCAAGCAATCTACAATGCTTAGCATCGTCTTTGAATTCAACTGATTTCTTATTCTCTGATAAATTGAAATCATAGTCATACCGCGTGGTCGATCCAGAACCACCAAAACTATAGCCAAAAATAGATACCCCACCTCGACCATTAAATACTTTTCTTGACCATTCTTCAGTGTTAAGTTCTTCAGAAAACTTCAGTGTAAGTGTTAAGCCCCGACCAATAATTAACGACAAAGCGACAAACTCTAAATCACGCGCACCGGGAATTTTGTCAAATATAGGCTTTAGTTCTTGGCTATTAAATAGACTTGGATCAAACCAAATACCTCTATCAGCGTATATTTCATCAATCCCAGCAAAATCCATCTCGAATGATGTAAGACTTTTAAAGTTTCTCTTATAACTGGACTCGCCTGATCCGCCTCCATCACCGCCAATCCGAATACCGAACGCACTAAACGAAACTGATCCATCCACCCCCCATGTTCGTGTATGAAGCTCATTATGAGTAGTATTTTGCTCGACAGATATTTTTCGTGCTTCTCCTTCTCGATCTTGAAACATGACTAAATTACTACTCGGATAAATTGCAGCAGAAATATCACAGAGTGCTTTTATACGCACTTTGGGGTCGGCAAATGTTAATACAGTGGAATTTGGAAAATCTCTCTCAAAGGATGTATTCCAGGGGCGAGCAATTTTATATGTCTCTGACAATTCATCTAAAGATCGTATGAGTTTTTGCTGACTAGGCGTATAGGCAGACTCACGAAGCGTATTAATTTGACGTAGATAGTCCTCAATTTCTTCTGTAAATCCTTTTTTTTGATCAGCATAAAGTATAGTTTCAAGATAATTTATCCGTCTTAATTCGTACCTAGGCATTTCAGGCGTGAGTTTTTCTTTATCGGCTATTTCTTGCCAGTCATCGGCTATTTTTTTTTCGAAATTAAGAAGATCACGATTTACTCTTTTTATTTCATTGTTATAAGCATCAATCTTATCTTTAACGTCTGAATTAATAGTTCCATCAATCTGCGTTGTTGCAAGTCTCAATGCTCGTTCATATTCAAACGAAAATCTATCTGATTGAATAGAGCTACCAAGATCTTTCGGTGATGTATGAAATTTTCTGTCGGCGAAATGCCTAAACACTCCCTCCGTATAGAATGGAGCTCCAGCTACAATATCAAATGTTGTTATGGTGTTATTAAGTAGGATAGGCTGTTCATCTCTTAGCCCTACAAGTTCCGTTAATTCTTTGTAGTATTGCTCAAGGGCTTTTGGCAATCCAGACTCATTAGCAGGAATATTAATAAAGCTCATGTGTGCCTCCTATGGTGGAAAGGTATAACTATTAAGTAGACACCTTTTTAGGGCGTTGGTGCATAAATCATCAAATAGTCTAAACTAACTCTAAAGTTCAACTG
>CAWUNX010000071.1:0-11626 GCA_963923905.1 uncultured Methylocucumis sp. | reverse complement strand
TTCACCCTTCTTAAATTTTAAGACTGGGGGTTTTAAATTTCGGAAATAGCCTTACACTATATATCAAAGCGCCCAACAATCCGTAGTTATTAAGTAAATACGGTTACCGAACCACCCCTTTCACTAAATTAGCCTGACGAGTACGGTGTATTCGTGAGCGCTTTTATAAAACGAGCAATAGCCGCAACACGAAAGTCCTTACGCAGCAAGTATAGTAGTGTTTTTCAACCCTGCTAAAAATTATTCATTTTGCGGGCTATAACACTTAAGACGGGACAGGGTGTTTAGAACGCAGGTGTCGGCAGCAGGGATGCTGCCGCCAAGCCTACAGGGACGTATTTACGGCGTCCTGCGTTCTAAACACCCTGTCCCGTCTTAAATTGGTAACCATTTTGCAGATCATTATCGTCAGTACCGAAATGACAATACTCTTAGTGACTGTCAGCTTAAACTGACAGTCAAAACGCAAAACCTATGCTTTAGTAACCCACAAACCAAAGCATTAACCCGTTTCAGAATCAGACGCGCGAAATGCGCTAGCATCAGGCATATTGTCTACCACTCGAGCGGGTTGTTCACTTGAACGCTCAACACGATTGTCAGCTTTGCTATGCCCACTAACATCAGAAACCATAACAGGCAAATATGCGGGATTAAAATCACGACTAGCGGTATTTTCTTGATTTACCGGTTGCTTAAACTGTTGTGCAGGAACATTATGCTCAGTATCGGCGCTGATGCCCTCTTTAGCTACGACGCCTGAATTATCAAGTGGAGCAGTATCGTTGCTTGGGTTATTTTTTTTGTAATTGGAATTACGCGATCTACGACGATTAGGCCCCCGTCTGGATGAAGATTTTTTAGACGAGGTTTTTACCGCTTCGTCGCTAGCAGTAGGTGCATTGTCAGTGGCAATTGAAACTACATCCTCTACATTCGTTTCAACACGCTCTATTTCTACTTTGTCTGTATGCAAAGGCAAGTTGGGCCTAACGTTACGCCCAGAAACTTTAGACGGCCTGGCCTCTAATACCTGCTCTGAATTTTGTACTGACTCTGCCGCTGCTGCTGTTTGTTGACTATCTCGCTCGCGTGAATAGTTTTTATTCCTATGGTTACTGCGTTTGCGATTTTGGTAGCTTCGACTTTTTGAGTTCTGATAATAATCATCTGAGGTTTGTTTTACCGGTGGCTCTTGAGTAGCTTCCGCGCTAACTTCGCCATTATCAGTTTCAGCCGCCGTTAACGAAGTCACTAATTTAGTCCAAAACCGTTTAATTAAACTAGCCGCCTCGTTCTTATTCGGCAGCGGCTCAGGCCGTTCGGGTAAAAATTCTTTTATGGCGGCTTGTTCAATTTTTGGTTTTACATGTTGTGCAAATTCTGGAACCGCGATGTCCTCAGTTTTAATTTGCATATAACTCGGCTTCTCATCACTAGCCGTTTCTTTCTCTTTAATGCGCTCGATTTCATACGCCGGTGTTTCTAAATGCTTGCTGGGCAGCACAATAATGCCCACTTTGAGTCGGCTTTCAATTTGCTCGATAGCACTGCGCTTTTCGTTTAATAAAAACGCTGCACATTCAATAGGAAGATGTGCAATGACTTTTTCGGTCGATTTTTTCATTGCCTCTTCTTCAATCAACCTTAATACCGATAAAGCGACGGATTCGACATTGCGTATGGTACCTTGCCCTTTACAGCGCGGGCAGGTAATCTGTGTTGAATCGCCTAAAGACGGGCGCATACGCTGTCTAGACATTTCCAATAAACCAAACCGTGAAATTTTGCCCGTTTGGATTCTGGCTCTATCCATTTTCAAGGCTTCGCGTAAATGGTTTTCCACTAAGCGTTGATTTTTGCTGGACATCATATCGATAAAGTCGATGACAAATAGCCCGCCTAAGTCGCGTAATCGTAACTGTCTAGCAATTTCATCCACGGCTTCAAGATTAGTATTTAACGCCGTTTCCTCAATATCACTGCCTTTAGTCGCGCGCGCCGAGTTTATATCAATAGACGTTAATGCTTCGGTATGGTCGATGACAATAGAGCCACCCGACGGTAGCGATACTTCCCGCCCATAAGCGACTTCAATTTGCGACTCGATTTGATAGCGGTTAAATAGTGGCACTTGATCTTGGTAAAGCTTAGCTTTAGGCAAGAAATGCGGCATGACTTGTTTTAAGAAATTTTGTACTAGCGCAAACGATTCTTGATTATCGATTAAAATTTCATCTATATCGCCGCGTAAATGGTCGCGTAACGCCCGGATAATGACATTACTTTCTTGAAACACTAGAAACGGCGCAATTTGTTCTTGGGCAGAACGCTCTATCGCCTCCCAGAGCTGCATTAAATAATTTAAATCCCATTGCAGCTCTTCGGCGTTTTTGCCACAGCCGGCAGTGCGTACAATTAAGCCCATGTTTTCAGGTATTTCTAGCGAGGCCATGACTTCCCTAAGCTCTGTGCGCGTTTCACCTTCAATACGCCGGGAAATGCCGCCCGCTTTAGGATTATTTGGCATTAATACCAGGTAAGTACCCGCTAAGCTAATATACGTGGTTAATGCTGCACCTTTATTGCCGCGCTCCTCTTTCTCGATTTGCACGACAATTTCTTGACCTTCTTTTATAGTATCTTTAATGCTGGGTCGCCGACCGTCGTTACTGGTATTGTCAGCAGGTTGTCTATAAGCAGGAGAAATTTCTTTAAACGGCAAAAAACCATGTTTTTCAGCACCGTAATTAACGAAGGCTGCTTCTAAACTAGGTTCGACACGCGTGATAACACCTTTGTAAATATTTGATTTCTTTTGTTCTTTTGAAGGGACTTCGATGTCAAAATCATAGAGTTTTTGACCGTCTACCAAAGCGACTCGCAGCTCTTCCGCCTGCGTAGCATTGATAAGCATTCTTTTCATTTTGTATCCTTGTGATGTCCTGCTCCATTGCCAGATGTAATGATAGGACAGGTTCGGCTTAAGATAGGGGCAAACCCTGCATACGTTTAGCCTTCCTTGAAGCGCTTGAAAACGTATGTATGTTCTTGTTATGGAACCTTAGCCCAGCCGAGTTAATGCAATACCTGTCTTTCTGATTGTCTGATTAAACAGGAATAAAATAAGCGCACATCTAGGGTTGTGCGACACACCCGAATTATTTGGTTGAACCTAGCGTTTTGTTCCGATCTGCTGGGCAACATTGAGTGAATGCTCTCGTTTAGGTAATTATTCAAACCTCTGATATTTTTAGCCTCGATGACAACAAACAATCACTATCGAGCATACCAAAAAAAATGAGGAGGGGGTCTGAATAGTTACTCATTAAGATAGTTCCATTCGGATTTCCGATTAGGATGTCTTAAAGGAGCTGTTTTAGCTTGTTCCTCGCTGAAAACTCAAGAGCATAGTATGTTTTTAGCTAAAACATGCTTAATATAACAACCTTAACGCTACACATCAAACTAAAACAAAATAACGTATCCGGCGACTATGAGTATAGAAGAACAACGCTTAAAAACCCAAGTTGAGCTAGTGGAAATTACTGAAGCCTACGATGATCAACGCTTAGATAATTTCCTGATTACCCGCTTGAAAGGAGTGCCTAAAAGTCGTATTTATCGGATTGTGCGTAAAGGCGAAGTCAGAGTCAACAAAAGTCGGGTTGATGCCAAATATCGTCTTAGCATCGGTGATATTGTGCGTATCCCCCCCATTAGGATGGCCGAAGCCGAACAACCCGCCGTAGTTTCCCACCATTTACAGCATAAGCTAGACAGCGCTATTCTATATGAAGACGATGGTCTAATCGTGTTAAACAAACCGGCCGGCTTCGCTGTACATGGCGGCAGCGGGATTAACGGCGGCATTATCGAAGCCTTAAGGCAATTAAGACCTGACGCCCACTTCCTTGAGTTAATTCACCGCTTAGATAAAGACACATCCGGTTGTTTGCTTATTGCCAAAAAACGTAGTGCTCTACGGCAATTACATGAATTATTTCGCGAAGATAAGGTGCAAAAAACCTATCTCGCGCTACTCGCGGGGCGTTGGGCTAAAACTAAGCAAACTGTAAACGCGCCTTTGCAAAAAAATATCCGCCAAAGCGGTGAGCGTATGGTTATGATTAGCGCAACCGGTAAAGAGGCCGAAACCGTCTTCACCCGAATTAAACTGTACCAAGCCGCCACTCTTGTGGAAGCCTCGCCGAAAACCGGTCGCACCCATCAAATCCGCGTCCATGCTAAAAGTTTAGGCCATCCCATTATTGGCGATGAGCGCTATGGTATTGAAGAAGCCAACAAACACTTCAAAAGCAAAGGCTATCATCGAATGTTTTTACATGCTGCGACCTTAACTTTTCAACATCCGGTAACAGGTAAACCTATTACGATTTCGGCGCCGCTACCGGAGCAGTTACAACAGTTACTTAACAACGAAGCGTTATAACATGAACAAAATAATGAGAGAGGCATTCGATTTAATCATCTTCGACTGGGATGGCACACTGATTGATTCTATCGACTGGATTACCCATTGCTTGCAAAATGCCGCACGGCAATATGGTTGCCATATACCGGAGCGACAAGCAGCCAAAGATGTCATCGGTTTAAGCATCGATAAAGCCATGCATAAACTTTTTCCAGAAGCCGATAGCGAAAAATTGGAACGATTAGTCAGTTATTACAGTCACGAGTACTTTTCCAAACCACCGTCGCGTGAGGACTTATTTGAAGGCGTATACGATATGTTGGTGCAGTTAAAAAATACAGGCTATCAACTTGCTATTGCTACAGGTAAAACCCGTGTAGGATTAAATGAAGCCTTAGCAGGCACGGGTACAGCCCATTTATTCTGTGCCACACGGTGTTCCGATGAAACCGCATCTAAACCGAATCCAAAAATGCTCAATGAAATTCTTGCACATACGAATATCGCTAAAGAACGCACTTTAATGGTAGGCGACTCCGCTCATGACTTACAAATGGCTATGAATGCAGAAATCGCGTCAATTGCTGTTGCTTGCGGAGCGCATAGCCAAGAGTTTTTACAGCAATTTAATCCGGTGCTGTGCTTACAACAACCGACTGAATTATTACATTACTTACAAAACTAACTTATGGCTCAACACAACCCAAACGAAGCTAATACCAATGAAATCAAACCTGGCTGGGAACGCGAAACGCTAGAAAAATTGGCGTTTGCAGCCTTAACCGAACAAAAAACGGCTAGACGCTGGAATTTAATTTTTAAATTCGCGATGCTGGCATACTTAATACTATTACTCGGCGTTGCTGTTTACCCTAAATTGAACAAAAACTTTGTCTCTAGTAATGGCCAGCATACCGCTGTCATTAACTTAGTTGGCATGATTGCCGAAGGTAAAGATGCTAATGCCTCAGATTTAATCGAAAGCCTACGCAATGCCGCTAAAGACAAAAATACCAAAGGCATTATTCTGCATGCTAATTCACCAGGCGGCAGCCCTGTGCAATCGGCGTATGTCTATGACGAGATACGCGCACTCAAAAAACAACACCCTAACCTGCCTATATACACCGTCGTCAGCGACATTTGTGCGTCAGGTTGTTATTACATTGCTGCTGCTAGTGACAAAATCTTTGTCAGCCAAGCCAGCATTATAGGTTCTATCGGCGTATTAATGGATGGCTTCGGCTATACCGACGGTATGCAAAAGCTAGGCATAGAACGCCGTTTGTTAACCGCTGGCAGCCATAAAGCCATGTTAGACCCATTCTCACCGCCTAAAACCGATGAAACCAAATATATGCAAGGCTTATTAGACGAAGTGCATCAACAATTTATTAGCGCAGTTAAAGCGGGGCGCGGTGACCGTTTACACGATGAACCCGATTTATTTTCGGGCTTAGTATGGACCGGCGAGCGCAGCTTAAAACTAGGCATCGCTGACGAGTATGGCAACGACGACTCGGTGGCTAAAAACATTATCGGCGCGGAAAAATTAGTCGATTTCACCAAACAAGAACAACTCATAGAGCGCTTAGCTGGAAAACTAGGCGAATCCATAGGCTTTGCTTTTGACAGCGTGTTTAAAAATTATTTTTCTCAATCCTTACGGTAAGGCCAGGATAAGCGTATGCGAATTTTAGTGGTTGAAGACGAACTCACGTTATGTGAACAAATTCGGCATTACTTTGCTGATAAAGGCTATGCGGTTGATACGGCCCATAACGGAACGGACGGGCTTTACATGGGCAAAGAATATCCTATCGATGTTGCAATTATCGACTTAGGCCTACCTGATTTTTCCGGCATAGAACTGATTAAAAAGCTGCGTAAAAACAAAATCGCAGTACCGATTTTAATCTTAACTGCGAGAAACCGCTGGCAAGAAAAAGTCGAAGGTTTAGAAGCCGGTGCCGACGATTATTTAGTCAAACCGTTTCATTACGAAGAATTGCTCGCACGTATTAACGCGCTCATCCGGCGCTCAGCGGGTGTTGCGCATCCTGTGCTGAGTCACGACAATATTGAACTCGATACCTTAGCTCAAGAAGTCATGGTATCGGGTGAAAAACTAGAATTAACTGCTTATGAGTACAAAGTCTTAGAATATTTAATGCTAAGAAAAGGCGAATTAATTTCTAAAACCGTATTAACTGCGCATATTTACGATGAAGACTTCGACCGCGACAGCAATGTTATTGAAGTGTTTATTGGTCGGCTGCGTAAAAAACTCGACCCTGACGGTACGCGCAAACCCATAGAAACTTTACGCGGTCGTGGATATAGAATCCCGGCTGACACTTAACCCTATCACCTCCATCTGTGCGTAATCAATCACTCAGTTCCCGCCTTATTCTTGCCGAAGGTCTGGTTTTAGCATTATTTTTTATTTTAGTCGCGCTATTGCTTGAACAAGGCTTTCGCGATAGCGCTGAAAAAGCGCTACAAGAGCGCCTACAAATTCAGATTTATTCATTATTATCCGCAGCGGAAATGGATGATAACGGCGATTTAATCATGCCGCCTACCCTACCTGAAGAACGTTTTGAAATACCCGGTTCAGGACTTTACGGATTTATTCATCAAGGTCGTAAAAAAATTACCTGGCGATCACCATCGGCGATAGGACTTAACATTGAGATACCGAAAGAAATTAAAGCCGGAGATTTTATTTTTAGCTTCGGAAAACAAGCACGTTATTCCATGCATTACGCTATTGTCTGGCAAAATCTAAAAGGTGTGGAACGAGAATACGTCATTACCGTTGAAGAAGACACACGTTTTGTCAGCGAGCAAGTCGAGCAACTGCAAAAAACCTTGCGTTTAGGTCTTGCAATCATCGCAGTCGTATTGATTTTAATACAAGTCACAGTTTTACGTTGGGGGTTAAGCCCGTTACGCAAAATTGCGAAAGACCTAGAGGCAGTCGAACAAGGCCAAAAAACGCATTTAGACGGTCAATATCCGCCTGAACTACATGGCTTAGTCGGGAATTTAAACGTCTTTATCAACATGGAGCGCGCGCATTTAGAACGCTACCGCAATAACTTAGCCGATTTAGCGCATAGCTTAAAAACCCCACTCGCAATATTACGCGGTTGCATTGAATCCTTTAACCCTAACACGGTACAAGAACAAATCGCGCGCATGGATGAAATTGTAGAATACCAATTACACCGAGCTGCCGCAAAAGGTGAGCAAAAAGGCATTAAAACGGTAGACTTAGTCGAAACAGTCAATAAAATTGCGGCCACGTTAAACAAAGTCTATGTCGAAAAAAACATAGTCTTCGACCTGCAACTGCCTGAGGTATGTTTACTGTATTGCGAGCAAGGCGACTTATACGAAATTGTCGGCAACTTAATGGATAATGCCTGTAAATGGTGTCAGCATAACGTTAAAGTGACTGTCAGCTTAAAACCCCGCAAAGCAAGGCGTGACTTCACCGCACTGCTCGAAGTCGAAGATGATGGACCAGGCATTCCAGTTGGCAAATTCAACGACATATTAAAACGCGGTGTACGCGCTGATGAGAACATTCATGGTCACGGCATAGGCGTAACCGTGGTTTATGAGTTAATCCAATTACTCGGCGGCAAACTAGAAGGAGGCAAAAGCCAAAGCTTGGGTGGTATGCGTTGGAGTATATATTTCCCATAACCCTAAAAAATTAAAAGTTAGGGTAATTGTTAGGCAAGCGCTGATAGTTTATATTTCTATTAGCTGACCGGGATGTTTATTCAATTTCATTATCAGACAACAGTTCATCCACTTTTTTTAGCAATAATAACGGACTGAAAGGTTTAACAAGATAACCGTCCGATTTAACTCTAATACCTTCTTGGATGTCAGATTGCTGTCCTCTCGCGGTTAGTAAAATAACTTTAATGGTTTCATACAAGGGGTTGTTTTTGATAAATTCACATAATTGGTATCCACTCATAGAACCTGGCATCATAACATCTAGCACAATTAAATCTGGTCGATTCTCGAGCAAGATTGCTAAAGCCTCGTCAGCACTAGAAGAATTAATAAGCTGATAACTTGTGCAATTTAGAGTAATGGTTATCAATTGCCTTAACTCGTTATTATCGTCAACTATTAAAATTTTTTTATTCATTTGATAATTTCCTCAGGTTATATTGGCAAGTCCGTTCTTTATCGGTTTTGGTTCTAATTGTTAACGACCTGTCTGCGTGTTACTCAACCTCTTATAAATGGCTTGATAGGTCTTGCTTACTAATATTTTAAGTTCATCAAATGGAATAGGCTTTCCGAATATCGGAATGGATTCAGGTAATTCGCCAAGATTTCTAATATGAGTTTTATCCAAACCGCTAACAATAATAATACCTATATCTGAATTTTCCGGATTACTGAGCACGGTTCGAATCATTTGAAAACCGTTCATATTCGGCAAATTAAGATCGGTAATCAACATGTGTGGTTTATAGGCGCCTATTTTAAGCAAACCTTCAAAACCATTGTTTGCCATGATTAATTCAAGTGGAATATCCCAGTTCATCATAGTTAGCCGATAAAGAGTTAATAACTCCGGACTGTCTTCGACAATTATTATTCGCAAAGAAAATGCTTTAGAAATAGGCTGAGAGGTACTGTTTATTCGATATAAACGATCAACGGTTTCTTTTGCAAAGCGACGATGCCCACCAGGAGTTCTCCATGAGTCCAGAATACCTGAATCAGCCCATAATTGTACTGTTCGTGTTGTAACATTAAGCAATTCTGCTACCTCTTTTGAACTGTAAAATTGGTTTATTTCAGCACTCATTTCTTAATTTTCCGATTTTTAAATATAGCAGTTGCTTTGCTCAATTAAGTGAATAGATATTTATACCAAATGCTCAATAGTTTTCGCCAGTCAAGGAAAGCGTTGCTTTCGGGTTGTTCAGATGTTGGAGAACAGTTAAAGACTTATTATACCGATGCAAAAAACGAATGATTAAGTTGGCGCAAACATATAAGAAGAAATTTTGACTAGATTTCTTCAGCATATTGTATGTCCGCGAGCCGAAGGCCGGGTAAAGGCAACTTTTAGATTTTAGTCATCTTCGAGATAACGTTGACGAATATTAATCACTTCTTCCAGGTTTTGTAAAAACGCATCCACGCATAATGGATCGAAATGATTTCCGCGTTGTTCACGCAAAAAGTCAACAGCTTTTTCAAAAGCCCAAGCTGGTTTATAGGGGCGGGATGACGTTAATGCATCAAAAACATCGGCAACTGCAATAATTCGACCCGACAATGGAATAGAGTCACCTTTTAAACCGCTTGGATAACCGCTACCGTCGAATTTTTCATGATGTGATATTGCGAGTTCCGCTGCAAGGCGCATTAAAGGCGATGTACTTGTTTGAAGAATGTCGTAGCTAATTAATACGTGTTGTTTCATGATTTCAAATTCGTCGGGAGTAAGCCTACCTGGTTTTAGAAGTATTTCGTCCGGTATTCCGACCTTGCCGATGTCGTGCAACGGCGCCGCCTTTAGTATTAACTCCTGCTCGGTTTCTGAAAAACCCAAATTCTTGGCGATTAATTTGGCGTAATTAGACATGCGTAATAAATGTGCTCCGGTTTCTGGATCGCGATAATCCGTAGCTCGGCATAAAACTAACAAAGTTTCTTTTTCACGCGAGGTTAGCTCTTTGTTTTTAGCTATGAGTTCAGAATGTACCGAATGCAGTTTTTCCGAGCGCTCAGTCATTTTCATATTAAAGAATTGATTTTGCTCACGGGTAATCCGTAATGACCAATCGGCTAAAATATGACTTTTTATACGTGCGACCAGTATAGGTAATGAGAACGGTATAGAAATATAATCAGAGGCATCCAAAGCCAATGCTTTTTGCTCTTGTGCTGTATCGTTCAAGGAAGCAGTTATAAATATCGGTGTATATTTAATTAATGGAATTTCTCGTAAGTGTTTTATTAGCGCATCACCGTCATCACCTAATCCGTTTATGTCAAAAATAAACAAATGGATAGATTGATCGGTGTTCACATAATCTAGTAATGAATTTTTATCAGAAAAAGATTGAACCGAGTAATCAGAAGTTAACGTCTTATTCAATGCTAATAATGCGGGTTCGGGTTCCACATTATTTAAAATAACAATGGTTGCCTTATCTGAAAGCAATAAACTTGAATTTGACTGATCTAGATTACCGATATGTTGGTTCATTGCTATATTTTTTCCACTAATTCAATTAAAGCAATTGGACTAAATGGCTTAGTAATATAAACATTAGCCCCGACGTCCAAACCTTTTTGAAAGTCTTCTTTTTGTCTTTTTGCGGATAATAAAATCACCTTACACTGATGCAAAGTTGACGATTTAATGAAATCACAAACCTCTAAACCGTCAATTTCACCCGGCATCATAATGTCTAATAAAACAACATCTGGCTTTTCAGATAAGATAATAGATAGCGCTTGACTGCCATTATCGGCCTCTAAAATCTGATAATTGCCGTAGCTAAAAGTTATCTTAAGCAAGTTTCTGATTTCAATATGGTCATCAACGATTAGCAACTTGGTCGTAGGGTTAAGACTATTCATGGGCGGCGCCGTATAAACTATTTGAACTTGGTTTAAACCAAAGGCCGACTTCCGTTCCATGCCCAGGCGTGCTATTAACTTCAACTCGTCCTTGTTGAACCTGCATAATTTCTTTTACTAACGACATACCCAGTCCGGTGCCGATAATTTTTCCAACCGTCGGCGCCCGCCAAAAGCGTTCGAAAATATGTGAAAGTTGTTCTTGCGTCATGCCTATACCTTGATCTGCTATAGTGACGCCGATCTCGCGATGTCCATCATCTGGATTCGTGCGGCAAAAGGTGCTAATAGCGATTACGCCACCTTGTGGCGAATATTTAACAGCGTTACTTAAAATATTAGTCAGTACCCGTTTCGTTTGGTCTATATCGATATAAACTAAATCGGCCTCATCAAGGTAAGTTGTTTTTATGATATGGATTTCATCTTTAACCATGAATTCGGCAAGAGCTTGTTTTACTACAGACTGTAGCAATACATCTTGAAAGTGAAATACCTCAATACAGTTCGGCGCAACTATTGCTGAACAAAAAAGGGGTATACTGTAGAATT